>NZ_RAWP01000035.1:0-86358 GCF_003668935.1 Corallococcus sp. AB032C
TGCGCGCGACGCAGAAGACGGTGGTGACGGGCGTGGAGATGTTCCGCAAGCTGCTGGACGAGGGCCGGGCGGGCGACAACATCGGCGCGCTGGTCCGTGGCCTCAAGCGCGAGGACATGGAGCGCGGTCAGGTGCTGGCGAAGCCGGGCAGCATCACGCCGCACACGAAGTTCAAGGCGCAGATTTACGTGCTGTCGAAGGAAGAGGGCGGCCGTCACACCCCGTTCTTCAAGGGGTACCGTCCGCAGTTCTACTTCCGCACCACGGACGTGACGGGCACGGTGAAGCTGCCGGACAATGTCGAGATGGTCATGCCGGGCGACAACATCGCCATCGAGGTGGAGCTCATCACCCCGGTCGCGATGGAGAAGGAGCTCCGGTTCGCTGTTCGTGAAGGCGGCCGCACGGTGGGCGCGGGCGTTGTGGCGGAAATCATCGCGTAGTATTCAGCCCACCAGCTCTCCGGAAGGCCTCTTGTGGGTGCTTCCGGGGAGCCGGTGGAAATCCAGTTGCAACCCATGGGGTGTGGTGGTACACACCGCGCCCCTTCGTTCCGAAGAAACGGTTCTCTGAAATCCAGGCGTTGACGGGCGTACCGCCTCACGGTTCCCAGAGGTCGTTCAAAGAGGTTCTTGCGAATGGCGACACAGAAGATCCGCATCCGGCTGAAGGCGTACGACTCGAAGCTCCTGGACCAGAGTGCTGGGGAGATCGTCGAGACGGCCAAGCGCACGGGCGCCAAGGTGGCCGGTCCGATCCCCCTGCCGACGCGCATCAACAAGTTCACCGTGTTGCGTTCGCCGCACGTGGACAAGAAGAGCCGCGAGCAGTTTGAGATCCGCACGCACAAGCGCCTGCTCGATATCCTCGAGCCGACCCAGCAGACGCTGGACGCGCTGATGAAGCTGGATCTGTCTGCCGGCGTTGACGTCGAGATCAAGTCCTAGGAAGCGGGATGGCGTCGGAGTGGTTTCACTCTGACCCCCGAGGAAAGTGCCATGGCGAAGTTTGACGTAGTCGACCTGGATTTGAAGAAGGTGTCGGAGATCGAGCTCTCCGACGAGATCTTCGGCGCCGAGCCGAACACCCACCTGTTCTACGAGGTGGCGAAGATGCAGCAGATCAACCGGCGCCGCGGCACGGTCGGGGTGAAGAACACCTCGCTCGTCAGCGGCGGCGGCAAGAAGCCCTGGAAGCAGAAGGGCACCGGCCGTGCCCGCCAGGGCTCGATCCGCGCTTCCCACTGGGTGGGCGGCGGCAAGGCGATGGCCCCCAAGGCCCGTGACTACTTCTACCGGCCGCCCCGCAAGGTCCGTCGCGGTGCCCTGCGCGCCGTGCTGTCTCTGCGCGCCCGGGAGAAGCAGCTCATCATCCTGGACGGCTTCAAGCTGGACGCCCCGAAGTCCAAGCAGGCCTTCGAGGTGCTCACCCGCCGCCTGAAGCTCCAGAACGCGCTGATCATCGACGAGCGCGGCAACACGAACCTGCACCGCAGCGTGCGCAACCTGGCGAAGTTCGACGTGCTGCCGCCCGAGGGTCTCAACCTCGAGTCCGTGCTCAAGCACTCGCACGTCGTCCTGACTTCCGCCGCCGCGAAGGCGCTTGAGGGGTCCCTGTCATGAATCTGAACGACGTCATCAAGGGCCCGCTCATCACGGAGAAGCTGGACAAGGCCCGTGAGAAGTTCCGCCAGTACTCGTTCATCGTGGACCGCAAGGCCACGAAGCACGACGTGTCCCGCGCGGTCCAGTCCCTGTTCAAGGTCACGGTGGAGGCTGTTCGCACCAACATCGTGCGTGGCAAGACGAAGCGGGTGGGCAAGAGCATCGGCCAGCGCCCCAACTTCAAGAAGGCGGTCGTCACCCTCAAGGAAGGTGACAAGATCGAACTCTTCGAAGGGGGAGCGGTCTGACGCCACTGGCGACAGATCCGCCTGAGAGGAACACACCATGGGCATCAAGAAGTACAAGCCGACAAGCGCCGCCCGCCGTCTGATGACGGTGTCCGACTTCGCGGACATCACCAAGGACTCGCCGGAGAAGGCCCTTACCGAGCCGCTCAAGCGTTCGGGTGGCCGCAACGTTCACGGCCACATCACCCGTCGTCACCAAGGTGGCGGTCACAAGCGTCGCTACCGCACCATCGACTTCAAGCGTCGTGACAAGGACGGCGTGCCGGCCAAGGTGGTCGCGGTTGAGTACGACCCGAACCGCACGGCCAACATCGCCCTCCTGCACTACGCGGACGGCGACAAGCGCTACATCCTGGCCCCCGTGGGCTTGGCCGTGGGCGACACCGTGTTCGCCGGTTCCACCGCCGACATCCGGCCGGGCAACAGCCTGCCGCTGCAGAACATCCCGGTGGGTACGGTCATCCACAACGTGGAGCTGAAGCCGGGCCGTGGCGCCCAGGTCATCCGCTCCGCGGGCACCTCCGGCCAGCTGATGGCCAAGGAAGACCGTTACGCTCAGGTCCGCATGCCTTCCGGCGCTGTGCGCAAGGTGCTCATCGAGTGCCGTGCCACCGTCGGCCAGGTGGGCAACATCGAGCACGAAATCATTCGCATCGGTAAGGCGGGTAAGAGCCGCTGGCTGGGCATTCGTCCCACCGTCCGCGGTCTGGCCATGAACCCTGTCGACCACCCGCACGGTGGTGGTGAGGGTAAGTCCGGCCAGGGTAATCCGCACCCGGTGTCTCCGTGGGGCAAGAAGACCAAGGGCCTCACCACGCGCACCAACAAGCGCACCGACAAGTTCATCGTGAGCGGCCGCCGCCAGGGCGCGCGCAGCCAGTAAGAGGATTTGAAACATGGCTCGTTCGATCAAGAAGGGTCCGTTCGTCGACGATCACCTCCTCAAGAAGATCGAGGGGATGATTGCGGCGAACAAGAAGGCGGTCGTCAAGACCTGGTCCCGGCGCTCCACGATTCTCCCTGAGTTCGTGGGTCACACCTTCGCCGTGCACAACGGCAAGAAGTTCATTCCGGTGTTCGTGACGGAGAACATGGTGGGCCACAAGCTCGGCGAGTTCGCTCCTACGCGCACCTTCGGCGGGCACTCGGCGGAGAAGAAGGTCGCCAAGGCCCCGGGCAAGTAGCCCGTACCTACGCCTGAGAGCCTGAGGAGATGACCATGGAGTCGACTGCACATCTGCGTCACCTGCGCATGAGCCCGCGCAAGCTGTCCCTCGTCGCGGCGCTCATCCGGGGCAAGCCCGTCGAGGCCGCCCTGAACATCCTGAAGTTCACCCCGCGCGCTGCTGCGCGGCCGGTGGAGAAGCTCATCAAGAGCGCCGTTGCCAACGCGACGGACCTGTCCAAGGGCCAGGTCGACGTGGATACCCTCTACGTCAAGACCATCTCCGTGGACCAGGCCGCGACCCAGCGTCGGTTCATGCCGCGCGCCATGGGGCGCGCGACGCCCATCCAGAAGAAGTCTGCCCACGTCCACGTCGTGCTGGCCGAGGCCAAGAAGTAGGACCCGTCGGGCCCTGCCCGGACGCACCAAGGAGATTCAGTTTGGGACAGAAAGTACATCCGATTGGGTTCCGGCTCGGCGTCATCAAGACCTGGGACTCCAAGTGGTTTGAGCACAAGAACTACGCTCAGTGGCTCCACGAAGACATCCGCATCCGCGAGTTCGTCAAGAAGTCGCTGAACCACGCGGGCGTGTCGAAGGTGGAGATTGAGCGCGCCGCCAACAAGGTGAAGGTCAACGTCCACACCGCGCGTCCGGGCATCGTCATCGGCAAGCGTGGTGCTGGCATCGAGACCGTCAAGAAGGACCTCCAGCAGTTCACCAAGAACGAGGTCTTCCTGAACATCGTCGAGGTCCGCAAGGCCGAGACCGACGCGCAGCTCGTGGCGGAGAACATCGCCACGCAGCTCGAGCGCCGCATCGCCTTCCGCCGCGCCATGAAGAAGGCGCTGCAGACCGCGATGAAGTTCGGGGCCAAGGGCATCCGCGTGGCCTGCTCTGGCCGCCTGGGTGGCGCCGAGATGGCCCGCTACGAGTGGTACCGCGAGGGCCGCGTGCCCCTGCACACCCTCCGTGCGGACATCGACTTCGGCTTCGCCGAGGCCAAGACGACCTACGGCAAGATTGGCTGCAAGGTCTGGATCTGCAAGGGCGAGGTCCTCCCCGGCAAGGGCGGCCAGGCCCCCATGCCCACCAACCGGTAAGACGCCCCTGTGGGGCGGGCCCTAAGAAGCCCGCCCTGCACGGAAGGCACGAAGGACATCGACCATGCTTCAGCCTGCTCGAACCAAATACCGCAAGATGCAGAAGGGCCGCATGTTCGGCTCGGCCCACCGCGGCAGCGATCTCACCTACGGTGAGTTCGGCCTGGTGAGCCTCCAGCCGGGCTGGATCACCTCGCGCCAGATCGAGGCGGCCCGTATCGCGATGACCCGCCACGTGAAGCGCGGCGGCAAGATCTGGATCCGGATCTTCCCGGACAAGCCCATCACGAAGAAGCCCGCCGAAACCCGTATGGGTACCGGTAAGGGCGGCGTGGAGTACTACGTCGCGGTCGTCAAGCCGGGACGCGTGCTCTACGAGATGGAGGGCATGACGCAGGAGATCGCCACCGGTGCGCTGAAGCTGGCGCAGGCGAAGCTGCCGGTGCTCACCAAGATCGTGCGCCGCAGCGAGCTCTCGCTGTAGTCACGCACCGCCGGGACGGGCGCTCCACCTGGTGACAGGGGAGGGCGCCCGCATCCCGCGCCGAGGAGACCAAATGGCGACTGCGAAGGAATTGAAGGAACTGTCGACGGACGACCTGCAGAACCGCGCGAAGGAACTGCGCGATACGCTGGTCCAGGATCGGCTCAAGCGTCGGACCGGCTCGCTGGACAGCCCCGCTGAGGGCGTGCAGCACCGCCGTGATCTGGCCCGCATCCTCACCGTCCTGGGCGAAAAGGCCCGGGCCGCGAAGGCGGGGTAGTAGTAGCAGTGCATCCGCGGGCATCCGGGCTCACCCGGGTGTCCGTGGCCATCCGGGCAGAGGGCCCGGGTGCATGACAGACAGTGAGAACCAACATGGCTGAAGCGACCGAAACGCCCGCTGCCGAGACCTCCACCCGGGGTCGTCCCAAGACCCGCGTGGGCATCGTCACCTCCAACAAGATGCAGAAGACGGTGGTCGTCACCGTCCAGCGTCGTGCTCCCCACCCGAAGTACGGGAAGATCATGAGCCTGCGCGAGAAGTACAAGGCGCACGTCGAGGATCACGACTACCCGAAGAAGGTCACCATCAACGAGGGTGACCGGGTGCGCATCGCCGAGACCAAGCCCGCTTCGAAGGACAAGCGTTGGCGCGTGGTCGAGGTGTTGGAGAAGAGCAAGAACGTCTAGGTAGGTCACACCGCGTCCGTGCGCCATGAAGCGCGTGGACGGGTTCGAGCAAGAGGAGACTTCACATGATTCAGATGCAGAGTGTGCTCGATGTGGCCGACAACTCGGGCGCCAAGAAGGTGTTTTGCATCAAGGTTCTCGGCGGCTCCAAGCGCAAGTACGCCTCCATCGGCGACGTCATCGTCGTGTCGATCCGCGAGGCCCTGCCCAACTCCAAGGTGAAGAAGGGTGACGTGGCCAAGGCCGTCATCGTCCGCACCCGTCGCGAGGTGGGTCGTGCGGATGGCAGCTACATCAAGTTCGACGGCAACTCGGCGGTCCTCATCAACAAGGACCTGGAGCCCATCGGGACGCGCATCTTTGGGCCGGTGGCCCGTGAGCTGCGTGCCCGCAAGTTCATGAAGATCATCTCGCTGGCGCCCGAGGTCCTCTAAGAGGACGCAGGCCTGACGGCGAACAGCCAGAGTGAGGAAGCCATGCAGAAGCTGAAAGTCGGTGACACCATCCAGGTCATCTCCGGGTCTGAGCGCTCGGAGAAGACGCCGGCGACGAAGCGCGGCAAGGTGCTGAAGGTTGACCGGGAGGCGGGCCGCGTGACGGTCGAGGGCCTGCGCCTGGTCAAGCGCCACATGCGCAAGACGCCGCAGAGCCCCGAGGGCGGCATCATCGAGAAGCCGGGCACCATCGCGCTCTCGAACGTCCAGGTGGTCTGCGCCAAGTGTGACAAGCCGACCCGCGTCGGCATCCGCAAGGAGGGGGAGTCCTCCAAGCGGTTCTGCAAGCAGTGTGACGCCCTGATTGACTAGGGGGCGGTGTTCGGGCATGTATGCGCGCCCCTTGCCCCACCTAGTGGTGGGGCAGGCGGGCGTGCACGTCCAGGGAGCTGAAATGGTTGAGCTCTCCGGGTGTTTCCACGTTCTAGACGCAGGACTGATCGGACGCGCTGGGTCCATGACGGCGCCCCGAAGCAGGGGAATGAAAGATGGCTGACGAGAAGAAGGCCGACTCGAAGGAAAAGAAGAGCAAGAAGCGCGGCAAAGAAGAAGCCAAGAAGGTCGGCTTCGCCGCGAACATCGAGGAGGGCCTGAAGGCCCGCTCGGCGCGACTCAAGGACCGCTTCCGCGCGGAAGGCGTTCCTGCGCTGATGAAGGAACTGGGGCTCGGAAACCCCATGGAAGTGCCGCGGCTGGAGAAGATCGTCGTCAACATGGGTCTGGGCGAGGCGCTCGCCAACAACAAGATCCTGGAGTCGGCGGTGGACCAGTTGGCTGCCATCACCGGTCAGAAGCCGGTCGTGACGCGTGCGCGCAAGTCCATCGCGAACTTCAAGCTGCGCCAGGGCCAGGCCATCGGTGCCGCCGTCACGCTGCGCGGCGACCGCATGTTCGAGTTCATGGACCGCCTCATCACCGTTGCGCTGCCTCGCGTGCGTGACTTCAAGGGCGTGTCCCCCAAGGCCTTTGACGGGAAGGGTAACTACACGCTCGGCGTGCGTGAGCAGATCATCTTCCCGGAAATCAACTACGATCAGATCGAAAAGGTGAAGGGGCTCAACATCAGCTTCGTCACCACCGCCCGGAACGACGAGCAGGGCCTCGCGCTGATGCGTCACTTCGGCATGCCGTTCCGTCAGTAACCGAGCCCAGGACTCCCATCGATCATGGCCAAGCTCTCCAAGATTGCCCAGGCAAAGCGCAAGCTGAAGTTCCCCGTGCGTCAGTACAACCGCTGCGGTCTCTGCGGTCGTCCTCGCGCCTTCCTGCGCAAGTTCAAGATGTGCCGTATCTGCCTGCGTCACCGCGCCCTGCGTGGTGAGATTACCGGCGTCACCAAGTCGTCCTGGTAGGCGTCGGATCCGGAGCACCGTCCCTGTCCTGAAGAGGGCAGGGCGGTACCCGATTGAAGTGGAAGAGAAGTAGCGGTCGTCGCGAACCCCCGGGATGGGCCCGGCAGGCGCGGTGGTCGCGAACGCGGTGTGTCCCAAGGGGACCGCTGCTTTGCTTGAAGGTGCTTCATGCCGGTCAATGATCCCGTCGGCGACATGCTGACCCGCCTGCGCAACGCCTCGCGTGCGCGGCACGACAAGGTCGTCATCCCCCACTCGAAGCTCAAGGTGGAGATCGTCAAGGTCCTCAAGGACGAGGGCTACATCGGGGATTTCGCCATCCACGAGGTCGCGCCCCAGAACGAGATCACCGTCCAGTTGAAGTACGGCCCGGACCGCAGCCCGGCCATCACCGGCATTCGCCGCGTGTCGAAGCCCGGCCTGCGTCGCTACGTCGCGGTGCGCGACATCCAGCCGGTGCTCGGCGGCATGGGCATCTCCATCCTCTCCACCTCGCGCGGCATCCTGGTGGACACCGAGGCCCGGAAGCAGAAGGTCGGCGGCGAGCTGCTCTGCACGGTCTACTAGCCAGGAGCCTGGGTGAGGCGCCCCGTGAGGAGCGCGCCCCGGGCGACGACAGCACGAGGCAATCATGAGTCGGATTGGAAAACTGGCGATCAAGCTTGGTGACAAGACGAAGGTCAATGTCGCCAACCAGCAGGTCAACTTCGAAGGCCCCAAGGGCAAGCTGTCCGTCAAGCTCCCCGCCAAGGTGAAGGTGGAGGTCAAGGACGGCCAGGTGACGGTGCAGCGCGAGGATGACTCGCGTGAGGCCCGCAGCCTGCACGGCCTGACGCGGACCATCCTCGCCAATGCGGCGAAGGGCGTGTCCGCAGGCTTCGAGCGGCGTCTGGACATCCGCGGCGTTGGTTTCCGCGCGGAAGTGAAGGGCAAGGCCATTCACTTCTCGCTCGGTTACTCCCACCCGGTGGTGTTCAACCTGCCGGAGGGCGTGACGGCGGAAGTCGACAAGACCTCCCGTACCGAGGACAGCCTTCCCACGGTAGGGCTGACGCTCCGCTCGGCGGACAAGGAAGCCCTGGGCGCCACGGCGGTGAATATCCGCTCGCTGCGTCCGCCGGAGCCCTACAAGGGCAAGGGCATCAAGTACGCCGAGGAGCGCATCCGTCGCAAGGAGGGCAAGACCGGTACGACCTAGTCGTCGCCGCGTCTTCGCCGAGCATTCAACCCCGCCGGGCCTTGAGGTCTGGCGGAATCATCCGGCGGCGGAAGGCCGCATCGCCGCCGGACGGAAAAGGAAGCAGCCATGTCCAAGACTGTCGAGCAGCGCCTCAAGAGGAAGAACCGCATCCGCAAGAAGCTCTCCGGAACCACGGAGCGTCCGCGGCTGTCGGTCTACAAGAGCCTCAAGCACATCTACGCGCAGGTGGTGGACGACTCCACCGGCCGCACGCTGGCGTTCGCGTCGTCCCTGTCCAAGGAGCTGAAGGGCAAGGACGAGGGCGACAAGAAGGCCGACGCGAAGCGCGTGGGCTCCCTCATCGCGGAGAAGTGCAAGGCCGCCAACGTCGATGCGGTGGTGTTCGACCGCAACGGCTTCCCTTACCATGGGCGCATCGCTGCCGTGGCTGACGCCGCGCGCGAGGCCGGCCTGAAGTTCTAGGTACCAGAAAGGAATTCCTCAAGTGGCAACTCCGATCAATCCGAACGATCTGGACCTGACCGACCGCGTGGTGAACATCAACCGCGTGGCCAAGGTGGTGAAGGGTGGCCGCCGGTTCTCGTTCGCCGCGCTTGTCGTGGTGGGCGATGGCAACGGGCACGTGGGCGTGGGCCTGGGCAAGGCCAACGAAGTCCCCGAGGCCATCCGCAAGGGCGGCGAAAACGCGAAGAAGAACCTGTTCCGCGTTCCTCGCATGGGCCACACCATCCCGCACGAGATCCTGGGGCACTTCGGTGCCGGCTGGGTGCTCCTGAAACCGGCCTCCGAAGGTACGGGCGTCATCGCCGGTGGCGCGGTGCGCGCGGTGCTGGAGGCGGCGGGCATCCGCAACATCCTGACCAAGAGCCAGGGTTCGCGGAATCCGCACAACGTGCTGAAGGCCACGGTTGCGGGCCTGAAGCTGCTGCGTAGCGCGGAGCAGGTCGCGCGGCTGCGTGGCAAGGACGTCGAGACCCAGAAGCTCGCGGGCGAGGCGAGGGGCTAGTCATGGCGCTCAAGGTTAAGCTGACGAAGAGCTTCTCGGGGTCTTCCGAGGACATGCTGGCCACCATCAAGGGCCTCGGTCTGAAGAAGTTCGGCGACGAGCGACTGTTGAAGGACACCCCGGCGGTGCGCGGCATGGTGTTCAAGGTGAAGCACCTGGTCTCCCTGGAGACGGTCAGCCAGGAGGCCCCGGCGCCCAAGCGCCGCAAGCCCCGGAAGATTGTCGCCCGGGACCGCGCCCTGGAGCGCCTGGCCGCCAAGGCCAAGGCCTGAGAACTGAGGATCCAACATGAGCATCCTGACCAATCTGAAGCGCCCTGAGGGCTCCTGGCACCGCAAGAAGCGCGTGGGCCGTGGCCAGGGTAGCGGCCTGGGCAAGACGGCCGGCCGCGGTGGCAAGGGCCAGAAGGCCCGCTCCGGCAACATGCGGTTCGAGGGCTTCGAAGGTGGCCAGAGCCCGCTGCAGCGCCGCCTGCCGAAGTTCGGCTTCAACCCGCCCAACCGCACCACCTACGCGGTGGTGAACCTGGGCGACTTGGAGCACACGTTCGACGCTGGCGCCACGGTGGACGAGGCCGCGCTGAAGCAGGCGGGCCTGGTCAAGGGCCGTTATGATGGCGTGAAGGTCCTGGCTCACGGCGAGCTCGCCAAGAAGCTCACCGTGAAGGTGAACAAGGTGTCCGCGGCAGCTCGCGAGAACATCGAGAAGGCGGGCGGCTCCGTCGAGGAGCTCCCCCTGGTGGCGCACAAGCCGGAGTCGGCCGCCAAGGCCCACGCCGGCAAGGGCGTCAAGGCTCCTCGCCAGCCTCGGGCGTAGGCGTGACCGGCGCGCATCACGCTGTTGTGGTGCGCGCCCCCAGCCTTGTGTAGGCTTCCGCGCCCCTTTCCGGAACCGGAGAGGGGCGTTTGTTGTTGCTGGCAGAACCTCTTGAAGAGGATGGCATTACCGTGGCCCTGAACGCCTTCGCCAACGTCTTCCGCATCGCGGAGCTGCGCAGCCGGCTTGCGTACACGCTCGTGCTGCTGTCCGTCTACCGGATCGGCATCTTCATCAACACGCCGGGCGTGGACCGCTCGGCGATGAACGCGTTCATGGACGCCCAGAAGCAATCGGGCGGCCTCGTGTCGCTGTTCAACCTCTTCTCCGGCGGCGCGCTGGAGCAGATGTCCATCTTCGGTCTGGGCATCATGCCGTACGTGAGCGCCTCCATCATCATCCAGCTCCTGGCTGTGGTGGTGCCCAGCCTTGAGCGCCTGCAGAAGGAAGGCGCGGCAGGCCGCCAGAAGATCAACCAGTACACGCGCTACGGCAGCATCGCGCTGTCCATCGTGCAGGGCGTGGGCATCTCGCGGTGGCTGGCCTCGCTGGGCCGCTCCGACGCGGGGCAGGGCGGCTTCAACCAGGTGGTGGTGCCCAACGACAACCTCTGGTTCACCTTCATGACGGTGGTGAGCCTCACGGCGGGCACGGCCTTCATCATGTGGCTGGGCGAGCGCATCACCGAGCGCGGCATCGGCAACGGCATCTCGCTCATCATCTTCGCGGGCATCGTGGCGCGCGTGCTGCCCGGAGCGAAGACGCTGCTGGACCTGACGACGCAGGAAGTGGTGAACGTGGCCGCGGTGCTGGGCCTGCTCTTCTTCATGCTCCTCATCATCGGCGTGGTGGTCTACGTGGAGCGGGGCATGCGGCGGGTGCCCATCCAGTACGCCAAGCGCATGGCGGGCCGTCGCATGTTCGCGGGCCAGGCCACGTACTTCCCCATGAAGGTGAACGCCTCGGGCGTGATTCCCCCCATCTTCGCGGGCGCGGTGCTGTCCTTCCCGGCGACGCTGGGTGCGTGGTTCCCCTTCCTGCAGGGCTTCCAGCGCAGCATCGAGGGCAACCTCTGGGTCTACAACGGCCTGTTCGTGCTGCTGGTGGTGTTCTTCTCCTACTTCTACACGGCGCTCACCTTCCGGCCGGATGACGTGGCGGACAACATCAAGAAGCAGGGTGGCTACATCCCCGGCATCCGCCCGGGCCGTCAGACGGCGGAGTTCATCGAGCGCACGCTCAACCGCCTCACGTTCGGTGGCGCCATCTACCTGGCCATCATCTGCGTGATTCCGTCCGTCATCAGCAGCGTGCTCGGGGTTCGGTTCACCTTCGGCGGCACGGCGCTCCTCATCGTTGTGGGCGTGGCGCTGGACACGGTGCAGCAGATCGAGGGCCACCTCATCAGCCGCAACTACGAAGGCTTCGCGGGTCCGCGCGGTCCGCGCATCCGCGGCCGGGTTCGCGTGGCGGCCTGACAGCGGTCGGTTGTGTTCCGGGCGCCTCTCCCCAATGGTGGGGAGGGGCGTCTCGTCGTTCAAGGGTGGACGTAGGTACAAAGGAGCGACATGAACCTCATCCTCTTGGGGCCGCCGAACGCCGGGAAGGGAACCCAGGCGAAGAAGCTCTACGCGGACTTCCAGATCCCGCAGATCTCCACCGGCGACATCCTCCGCAAGGCCGTGAAGGATGGCACGCCGCTGGGCAAGGTGGCCGGGCCGCTGATGGCCGCTGGGCAGTACGTCCCGGACGATGTCGTCATCGGCATCGTGGAGGAGCGGCTGAAGGAGTCGGACGTGGCCCAGGGCTTCGTGCTCGACGGCTTTCCCCGCACCCCGGGACAGGCGGACGCGCTGGACCGGATGCTGGAGCGGTTGGGCAAGCAGCTGAACGCGGTCGTGTCGCTCGAGGTCCCTCACTCGACGCTGGTCGAGCGTGGCTCCGGCCGGCGCGTGTGCCCCAATGACGGGTCCGTCTTCCACGTCACCCAGAGCCCGCCGAAGCGCGCGGGCCTGTGCGACAAGTGCAGCACGGAGCTCGTGCAGCGTCCGGATGACACTCCAGAGGTCATCGAGAAGCGCCTGCAGAAGTACGACGCGGAGACCTCCCCTCTGAAGAACTTCTACGCGAAGAAGGGGCTGCTCAAGAGCGTGGACGGCGTCGGGTCTCCAGAGGGCATCTACGAGGAGATCAAGAAGGCCGCTGGCCGTCCTGCCTGAGCCTTGGGCAGCCAGCGAGGCATAGGCAGGGCCGGTCCGGACTGCCGCCCCTCCGGTCACGGGTTCCCGACAGAGCAGCAGGCCGGTAGGGAAAGGGGCGAATGAACCCCGTGGAGATCAAAAGCCTGGATGAGATCGCCCTGATGCGGGAAGCGGGGCGGATCGTCTGTGAGATCCTGGACGAATTGGAGAAGGCGGTGGCTCCCGGTGTCTCCACCTGGGAGTTGGATGCCCTGGCGGAGCAGCTCATCGCCAAGAAGGGCGCCCGGCCGGCGTTCAAGGGCTACCATGGCTTCCCGGGTGTCCTCTGCGCCTCCGTGAACCAGGAGGTCGTCCACGGCATCCCCAACCGGAAGCGGCGGCTGGTTGCGGGGGACCTGATGAAGTTGGACTTCGGGGTGGTCTACCGCGGCTTCTTCGGGGACTCGGCGCGGACGGTGCCGGTGGGGAAGGTGACGCCACAGGCCCAGTCCCTGGTGGACGCCACCCGACAGTCCCTGGAGAAGGCCATCCAGGTGATGCGGCCGGGCAACCGGATTGGTGACATTGGTCATGCGGTGCAGAGCCACGTGGAGGCGCGGGGGTTCTCCGTGGTCCGGGACTTCACGGGGCACGGGATTGGCCGGAAGCTGCACGAGCCGCCGCAGGTGCCCAACTACGGGCAGGCGGGATCAGGGATGAAGCTGCGGCCAGGCATGGTCCTGGCGGTGGAGCCGATGGTGAACCAGGGGACTCCCGACGTGGAGGTCCTGGAGGACGAGTGGACGGCCGTCACCGTGGACGGCAAGTTGTCCGCCCACTTCGAGCACACCATCCTGATCTCAGAGCGGGGGCCGGAAGTGCTGACCCGGCTTCGATGAGGGCCCCCTGCCCCAGGGTGAAATAGGGTGATGTCAGAAGGTGTTGATAGAGGTCCAGATTTCAGATCGCGCGGCGCTTGCTACTTACGGACCAAAGTGTTATCCCGCCGCGCTTCCAGAAGGTTCGTGGTCCGGGAAGAAGGTTGACGCTTGCCGAAGGATGATTCCATCGAAGTCGAGGGGACCGTTATGGAGCCCCTACCGAACGCGATGTTCCGCGTGGTGCTGGACAACGGCCACAAGGTGCTCGCGCACATCTCGGGCAAGATGCGGATGCATTTCATCCGCATTCTCCCGGGCGACAAGGTGAAGGTCGAGTTGTCGCCGTATGACCTGACCCGTGGACGGATCACGTACCGGGCCAAGTAATTCGCGCCGGCCGCCTGTGCGGACCGGCTGTTGTGCTTTTCTCCGCTGAAGGAAGGAAGTTCGCTCCATGAAGGTTCGGGCGTCCGTCAAGAAGATCTGCGACAAGTGCAAGGTTGTTCGCCGCAAGGGCATCGTGCGCGTCATTTGCGCCTCCAACCCCCGGCACAAGCAGCGCCAGGGCTAAGAGTCCTTAAGGGACTCTTGCCTCAGACCAACTCCACAACGAAGGAAGACCGAAGATGGCTCGTATCGCCGGCATCGATCTGCCGCCCAACAAGCGTGCGGTGATCTCGCTTCAGTACATCTACGGGATCGGTAACAAGACCGCGCACGACATCATCGAGGCGGCGGGCATCGATCTCACCACCCGGACCAAGGACCTCACCGAGGACCAGGCTCGAAAGATCCGAGAGATCATCGAGGCCAACTACAAGGTCGAGGGTGACCTCCGGCGCGAGGTGACCATGAACATCAAGCGGCTGATGGACCTAGGTTGCTACCGGGGTCTGCGTCACCGCAAGGGTCTTCCGGTCCGCGGCCAGCGCACCCACACCAACGCGCGCACCCGCAAGGGTCCCAAGCGCGGCATCGTTCGCGCGAAGCCGTCCGCTCCGGCCCGCTAAACCCTCTGGCGCCCGCTGCCTCGCTTCGTGTGAGGCGCGGGCGTTGATCACCTACTCCCAGGAGCAGCGATTCACATGGCTGACGAGATCAATACCGCCGCCGCGCCGGCCGGTGCCGAGGGTGGCGAGACCCCTGCGGCGAAGAAGAGCAAGCGCAAGGGCAAGAAGAACATCCTCAACGGCGTGGTCCACATCCAGTCCACGTTCAACAACACCATCATCACGATCACGGACGTGTCCGGGAACGTGATCTCCTGGTCGTCGGCCGGGGCGCGCGGCTTCAAGGGCAGCCGCAAGTCCACGCCGTTCGCGGCGCAGGTGGCCGCTGGCGACGCCGCGGCGAAGGCGATGGAGCACGGCCTGAAGACCGTGACGGTGTTCGTGAAGGGTCCGGGCGCGGGCCGTGAGTCGGCACTGCGCGCGCTGGCCGCCGCCGGCCTGAAGATCAGCCTCATCCGCGACGTGACGCCCATTCCGCACAACGGCTGCCGTCAGCCCAAGCGCCGCCGCGTCTAATTACCGCTTCGGGCCGGGGACCCGCCTCGCGGCGGGCCCGGCTCCAGACCATCTGCAAGGAGAGTTTCCGTGGCTCGTTATACCGCGAGCGCCTGCCGTATCTGCCGGCGCGAGAACCTGAAGATGTACCTCAAGGGCGACCGTTGCTACACGGACAAGTGCGCCATTGAGCGCCGCCCCTATCCCCCCGGTCAGCACGGCCAGGGCCGCGTGAAGTTCTCCGGCTACGGCGTGCAGCTGCGCGAGAAGCAGAAGGTCAAGCGCATGTACGGCCTGCTCGAGAACCAGTTCCGCGGGTACTACCACCGCGCGTCCGCGGCCAAGGGCAAGACGGGTGAGAACCTGCTGCAGCAGCTGGAACTCCGCCTGGACAACGTGGTGTTCCGCATGGGCTTCGCGGACACGCGCAACGAGGCGCGCCAGCTGGTGCGTCACGGTCACTTCCAGGTCAACGGCCGCCGGGTGAACATCCCGTCGTTCTCCGTGAAGCCGGGCAGCGCCGTGGAAGTGGTGGAGAAGAGCCGCAAGGTGCTCCGCATCTCCGAGGCGCTGGAGACGGTGGACCGCCGTGGCGTTCCCCAGTGGATTGACCTGGACAAGAAGTCGTTCAAGGGCACGGTCAAGACGGTCCCGAACCGCGAGGACCTGACCATGCCCATCCAGGAGCAGCTCATCGTCGAACTGTACTCGAAGTAAGCAGGGGTGCAGGGCCCGCTTCGGTGGGCCCCTCCCGCGGTGGACGCCCTGGCCGACGAGGCCGGGGCGTTGTCGCTTTGTCGCCTGTCGTTTCGTCGCCTGGAGGCCGCGTTCTGCGCGCGCCGGGCGAGGTTGTTAGCAGTCCCCCCGCGTGCCCGTCCTCCCGTCAATCTGGCGGGGAAGTGGGTGATGGCGCACGACCAGAGGAGCCGTCCCCATGGCCGACACGTTTGTTGCGAAGAACTGGCGCGACCTCATCAAGCCGCGCCGCATGGAAGTGGACCAGGACTCGCTGAGCCCCACGTACGGCAAGTTCGTGGCGGAGCCGCTGGAGCGCGGCTTCGGGACGACGCTGGGCAACTCGCTGCGGCGGGTGCTGCTGTCGTCGCTGCAGGGCGCGGCCATCACCTCCGTGAAGATTGAGGGCGTGGACCACGAGTTCACGACCATCCCCGAGGTGGCCGAGGACGTCACGGACGTCGTGTTGAATCTGAAGGAGGTCCTCCTCCGGATGCACACGAACGAGACGAAGACGCTGCGCATCGAGGTGGAAGGCCCCAAGGAAGTGAAGGCGGGCGACCTCATCGCGGACCAGGACGTCGAAATCCTGAACCCGGGTCACCACATCTGCACCGTGTCCGAGGGTGGCAAGGTGCGCATGGAGCTGATGTGCCGCCGCGGCCGTGGCTACGTGCCGGCGTCCACGAACAAGGTGGCGGGCGCGCCCATCGGGACCATCCCCATCGACTCGCTCTTCTCGCCCATCCGCAAGGTGAACTACCAGGTCACCAACGCGCGCGTCGGTCAGGTCACGGACTTCGACAAGCTGTCGCTCGAGGTCTGGACGGACGGCTCCGTGGTGCCGCAGGACGCGGTGGCGTACGCGGCGAAGATCATCAAGGAGCAGCTCACGGTGTTCGTGAACTTCGACGAGACCGAGGAGCCGGTCGTCGCCGAGGCGCCGAAGGAAGAGGCCAAGCTCAACGAGAACCTGTTCCGCTCGGTGGACGAGCTGGAGCTGTCGGTGCGTTCGGCCAACTGCCTGCAGCAGGCGAACATCAAGTCCATCGGTGACCTGGTCCAGCGCACCGAGGCGGAGATGCTCAAGACGAAGAACTTCGGCCGCAAGTCTCTGAAGGAGATCAAGGAGATCCTCGCGGAGATGGGTCTGTCCCTGGGCATGAAGCTGGAGAACTGGCCGCCGAAGAACGCGCCGGCTCCCGCGGCTCCCAAGGCCTGAAGCGTCGTTGTTTCCTGAAGCACCTGCCTTGGCTTCCCACCGACACGGCTTCACGGTGGCGCGAAGGCAGGGGGCCCTGGTACACAGGGCCCGATTCAACGGCGGCCCCCGGTGTCGGGGCCGTCCTTCCCACCCGGTACCTGATACGGCCGGAGTGGTGGGGTTCTCAAGACGAGGCCCCGGAGCACGCGCATGCGCCACAAGGTCGGACAAAGGAAGCTGCACCGCACCACGAGCCACCGTCTCGCGATGCTGAACAACATGGTCACGTCCCTGCTGGAGCACGGGGCCATCCGCACCACCGTTCCCAAGGCGAAGGAAGTCCGTCCGCTGGCCGAGCGCATCATCACGCTCGCCAAGCGTGGTGGCCTGTCCAACGTGCGCCTTGCTGCCCGCACCGTGAAGGACCGCACGGTCCTCCAGAAGGTGTTCAGCGAGTACAAGGAGCGTTACGCCTCCCGTCCGGGTGGCTACACCCGCATCGTGCGCCTGGGCTTCCGCCGGGGCGACGCCGCGGAGATGGCCCTCATCGAGCTGGTGGATCGTCCCGCGAAGGCCCCGGCCGCCGCTGAGACGACCGAGGCTCCCGCCGAGGCGAAGACCGAGGGTTGAGCCGTTCCCCGCCGCCCGGGTCTCACGTGAGTGAGGCCTGGACGGGCTGAAGAAGCACCGAGGGCGCCTTCCTGCTTCAGGAGGGCGCCCTTCGTGTTTCCGGCGTCTGGAGGGGCGCCCGGGGCGGGCTACTTCTTCGGCGCGAGGAGGCGCTGCCACTCTTCCTGGAGGGAAGGCGTGAGGTCGGCCTTGTCGTCCGCGCTCTTCATCGTCAGCGCCTGGAAGCGCAGGTCCGCGGGCGCGGCGCCGCCGGTCTTCCCCAGGAGCTGCTTGGGCGTGATGGTGACGAAGTTGCCGGGCTGCACTTCCGCCACCACCGCCTTGTACTCGTTGTTCACGGTGATGATGACGTCGCGCCAGACGTCCTTGCTCTCGTTCCAGATGGTGACGGAGGGCCGGTCCAACTTGTCGCTGAGCACCAGGCGCGCGTCCATGTCACCCGTGTCCAGGGATCTGCCCGGGCACGCGATGCCGAAGCTGGCGACGGACAGGATGAGCCAGCCCGCGACGATGCCGGCCTTGTACTTGAAGAAGCGGTTGCTCGCGCGGAAGTCCGCGAACTGCTCCTTCAGGATGGAGAAGGCGTTGAGGACGACGTTGGACGTCTCCGCGGCGACGCGCTTGCCCAGGGGGCCTTCCGGCTTCGGCTTCTCCAGCGGGGCCATGCGGGCGGCGCTCACGGCGCGCATGCCGGGGCTGGTGGCCGCACGGGGCTGGGTGCCGGGATTGGACGGCGTCCGGGGCGGCGGGGTGCTGGGAGGGGCGGGTTTGCGCGCGTCGCTCATCGGAGGCGGAGTGTAGAGGGGCCGGTGCGCCGGTGGCTACTGGCCCTTGAGCACCTGCAGCGCCTTGCTGGCCACCGCGTTGTCGGGCTGGGTCTCCAGCACCTTCCCCAGCCAGCGCTCCGCTTCGCTCGCGGCCTTCTGGCGGTCCTCGGGGCGGCGGGCCTTCTGGGCCTCCTCGGTGTAGAGCAGGCCCAGGCGCAGGGCGAACTCGGTGTTCTCCGGGTCCTTGTCCGCCACGGCCTTCAGCTCGCGCTGCGCGGCCGTGTAGTCCCCCTGCAACTGGTACACGAGCGACAGCTTGCCGCGCGCGGCCGCCGAGTCCGGCGCCAGCGTCACGGCCACCTGGAAGGCCTCCTTCGCGGTGTCCAGGTCCCGGGCCTCCAGGCGCATGTCGCCCAGGCGGAACCAGGCCAGGTCCAGCAGCGGGTTGAGCGCCGCGGCCTTCTCGAAGGCGGTGCGCGCCGCTTCCGTGCGCTGGCGCGACAGGTACAGCTCCCCCAGGTAGAGCTGGTTCTTGCCGTCCTGGGGGGCGCGCTCGATGGCCTGTTTGAATTCGTCCACGGCGCGGCCGGCGTCATCCAGGCGCTGGTAGGCCAGCCCCAGGAGGGCGTGCACCACGGCCAGGTCCGGGTAGTCGTGGAGGATCTCCTCGAAGGCGATGAGGGCGTGCTGGGGCGCGTCCAGCTCGTGCAGGTAGCGCATGCCCTCCTCGAGCTTCGCCTCCGCCGCCTTGGGGAAGTTCTGGAATGGGTCCGCCAGCGGGTTCATCAGCGCCCGTGCGGTGGCGACCTCCGCGGGGGTGGGGCTGCCGCGCACGACGGTGCCCAGGGCCTCCACGGCGCCCGTCGTGTCGCCTGTGCGGGCCAGGGCCTTGGCCAAGGGCAGCTTCCAGCCCGCGCGCTCCGGGGCCATCTCCACGGCCTTGCGCAGCGGGCCCAGGGCGGCGGCGTACTGCTCCGACTCCAGGCGCGCCACGCCCAGGCGGTAATGGAACTCCGCGGTGGTGGGGGACAGCGCGATGGCGCGCTCGAAGGCGGCCACGGTGGGGGCCCCCGCGTCCCGGGCCCGCGAGAAGAGCGTCAGGCCCAGCATGTACTGGTCCACCGCGCGCTCGTCCTTCGCGATGGCCTGGCGCAGCTCCTCCGCCCAGGCGTCCGCGCGGCCGGCCTTTACCTGGGCCTCGGTGAGGGCGCGAGCGACGTCCACGTCGTCCGGCGTGCGCGCGTGCAACTCCCGCAGGAGCTTCACCGCCTCATCCGGCTGGTTGCCGTCCAGGTAGGCGCGCGCCTGGGCCTGGGGAGACAGCGCGGGGGCCTGGGACTGGCCATGGCCGCAGCCGGTGGCGAGCAGCCCCAGCCCCAGGAGGGCGGCGGGCCAGCGGAGCGTGCGGAGGCGGTTCAAGGGAAGCGTCTGGGGCACGGGGAGCTCAGGAGGCCTTGGTGGTGACGGAGGAGGTGCGTTGGGCGACGCCCTCGCGGTTCGGCGCGGCGACGGCGGTGTCCGGGTCACCGCCCTTGCCGCCCAGGGAGAGGCTGTCGGCGATGATCTGTTCGCGCACGGCGCGGGCCAGGCCCTCGCGGTCGTTGTCCGCGAAGCCGCTGGTGTCGATGGGGCGGCCAATCTTCACGCGCACCGGGCCGGGGGTGATGTTCCACGAGTTCTTGGGCATCACGTCGTCGGTGCCCTCGATGGTGACGGGGCAGATGGGCACGCGGGCCTTGAGCGCGAGCGCGAAGGGGCCCTTCTTGAAGGGCAGCACGCGGCCGTCCGGGGAGCGGGTGCCCTCCGGGTACAGGAAGATGCTGGTGCCCGCGCGGATCTTCCGGGCTGCTTTTTCAAGCGACGCGATGGCGGACGAACGGTCTCCGCGGTTGATGAAGACGTGGCCCGCGAGCCAGAGGTACCAGCCGATGAACGGCACGAAGCGCAGCTGCGACTTGGCGACGAAACGGAAGTCTACCGGCACGGCGAAGAAGTGGGCCGGGATGTCGAGTGAGGACATGTGGTTGCCGACGTAGATGGTGGGCCGCTTCGGGTCCACGTTCTCCCCGCCAATGACCTCCAGCTTCGCGCCACCGGCCCACAGGAGCACGGGCGACCAGATCCATCGGGCGACCCATACCGAGCGCGACGGGTTGAGCGTCACCAGCATCGCGAGGCATGCGAGGGTGAAGCTGATCGGGGACCACACCATGACCACCAGGATGCACCACAGCTTGCGCAACATGCGTCGCCTTTCCTCCTACCGGGGGGCCTGAGCGCCGGAAGGGCCCCGGGGGTGCCGCTCACCGGTCGGGCAGCCAGGCGGCGCGGCGCAGGCGCCGGCTCCTGGACGTGCGGAACGGGGCGGGGGCATGCACTTTATCTACCATGGCTCCCCCTGCCATTGTTTCTGGTGAATGCCGCTCGCCGGGGTTACAAGCAAGGGTGGCGTGGCCAGGAAAAAGTTCATCGCCATCGCGGGCAACATCGGAGCCGGAAAGACGGAGCTCACGTCCTTCCTGTGCCGGAAGTACGGCCTCACGCCGTCCTTCGAGCCCAATGACCAGAACCCCTATCTCGCGGATTTCTACAAGGACATGAAGACGTGGGCGTTCCGCTCACAGCTCTTCTTCCTGACGCACAAGTTCCGCCTGCACCGGGAACTGGAGCGCACGCCGGGCACCGTGCTCCAGGACCGGACCCTCTATGAGGACGCGGAGATCTTCGCCAAGAACCTGCACCGGCAGCGGCTCATCGACAAGCGCGACTGGTCCACCTACTGGGAGCTGTACCAGAGCATCTCCCAGTCGCTCCGGCCGCCCGACCTGATGATCTACCTGCGCTGCCCGGTGATCACCCTGAAGGAGCGCATCCGCCTGCGCGGGCGGACCATGGAGAAGGACATCCCGACCGCCTACCTGAAGCGCCTCAACGCCCTCTACGAGGAGTGGTTCGAGGGCTATTCGCTGTCACCGGTGCTGGTGCTGGGGACGGACAAGCTGGACTACCTCACCAACCTGGTGGACCGCGTGGACCTCTTCCGACAGATAGAGAAGCACCTGTGAAGGAGGTCTACGTCCTGGCCACCGAGCAGTCCGTGCCGCCAGCCCTGGACGCATTGCGCGCGGCGTTCGCGACGGACGAGGTAGAGTTCGTGCCGCACGAGGGCGACTGGGGCTTCACCGTGCGGGCGGATGGCTCGGAGGTGAAGGTGGTCCTCAAGCCCCTGAGCGACGGCCGGCCTCGCGTCCCCCAGGAGCTGTTCAGCGGCAGCCCGGAGGCCTTCGCGCGCGTGGAGAAGTCGCAGGCCTGCTACGCGTTCCTCCTGGAGCCGGGCGGCGCGCAGCCCACGCTGCCCGTCTTCGAGGCGCTGTGGACCGTGCGCACGCTGATGGAGCAGGCGCCGGGCGTGCTCGTGGACCTGACGGCGTTCAAGCTGCACGAGCCCGAGGACGTGGTCGAAATCACCGAGCTGGACTTCGACATCCGCGACCACGTGCACCTGCACGCCATCGAGCTGGCGGAAGGGGACACGCCGCTGTGGGTGCACTCGCACGGGATGGAGAAGTTCGGCGCGCGCGACGTGGAGATCTTCCACCTGGGCGAGGGCGACCTGCTGGCCGCGGAGAGCTTCCTCCACGAGCTGTGCACGGACCTGGCGTTCGCGCAGGGGCCGGCGCTGCGCTCGGAGGTGGCCACCAGCGAGGGCCAGAGCTTCACCCTGGTGCCGTCGGAAGAGGCCCGCGCGAACCTGCTGGGGGTGCCCCTGGATGCCTTCGATGGCCACGAGGGGCTGTTCCTCACGGTGGTGTCGCTCCTGGGCCGGCACAACACGGCGGAGCTCCTGTCGACGTACCGGGAGCGCTTCGCCAAGGAGCCGGCCGAGCAGACCCAGGCCATGCACGAGGAGGCGCAGGCGCTGTTGCCCGCGTTCCTGGCGCGCTTCCAGCGCAAGGGGTTGATGGAGCCCCTCACGTTCCTGGTGCGGGCCCCCTTCGAGACACACCCGGAGGGCGAGGTGGTGGTGGAGAACCTGTGGCTGGAGGCGGTGGCCCGGGACGAGGGCTCCGTCGTGGGCCGGCTGGTGGATGGCGCGGTGCACACCACGGAGTGGCGCAAGGGGGCCCACGTGGAGGTGGAGGAGAAGCAGATCAACGCCCTGGCCATCGCCCGAGAGGGCCGCGCGCTCAACGAGTCCGAGCTGCGCGCTCTTTTGAACGCCGAACGTCCCATGTAGCGCTGCGCGTCCAACCCGACGCGTCTTGCGGGCGCCCCGAGGGGCGCTGCTAGGCTGCCCGTCCGCATGCCGGCATTGCTGCTGCTCACAGGCCCGTCAGCGGGGCGCCGGTACGAGGTCGTCTCCCAGCTGACCCTCGGCCGCAGTCCCTCCTGCGACATCCCGCTGGAAGACGACCAGGTGTCGCGCCGCCACGCGCAGCTGTTCCTGGACACCGTCGCGGGACAGGTGCGGCTGCGCGACCTGGGCTCCACCAACGGCACGCTCCTCAACGGGCAGCGGCTGGCGCTCCAGGAAGAGGCGGTGCTGCGGCCGGGTGACCGGATGCGCGTGGGCGCCACCATCGCGGTGTACGAGCCGCCGCCGGTGTCCATTGTCGACGAGCCCTCCGGCGTGGTCGCTCCGGAGCCGGCGCACGTGCCCATCGAAGAGGTGCTGCCGCACGTGGGCGCGGCAGCGGCGATGTACTCGGCGGGGACGGCGCTGCTGGGGGCCACCAGCGAGGCCATGGTGCTGCGGCGGCTGTCGGAGGAGATGGCGCACGCGCTCAACGCGGACCGCGCCGCGGCGCTCCTGAGCGGGCCGGAGGGGCTGCGCACGGCGGCGGTGTCCGGCGCGGCTTCCGTGGAGGTGCCTCGCGCGCTGGTGCAGGCGGCGCTGGAGCGCAAGGAATTGGGGCGCACGGACACGGCGCTGTGCTCGCCGCTGGTGGCTTCGGGCGGGATGCCCTTCGGGGTGCTGTACGTGGAGCGCGAGGAGTCGCCGTTCACCGAGGGCGAGGGCCAGTTGCTCGCGTCGCTGGGACGGCTGGGTGGCGAGGCCTATACGGCGGTGCGCTCTCGCGGCGAGGCGGAGGCCGCGGAGACGCCGTGGGTGACGCCGCTGGGGACGTCGCGGGCGTTCCGGGGCGTGGTGGAGGAGGCTCGGCGGGCGGCGGGCAGCGCCGCTCCGGTGGTGCTGCATGGCGAGCCGGGCACGGGCAAGGCGCTGCTGGCGCACTTCCTCCATGGGAAGTCTCCGCGTGCGCTGGGGCCGTGGGTGACGGTGGAGTGCCGGCAGTCCCTGGAGGCGGTGGAGGTGGCGCTCTTCGGCCGAGCGGGCGCGCCCGGCCAGCCTCCGGTCACCTCCGCGGTGCTTCGCGCGGACGCGGGCACGCTGCTTTTGCGCCACGTGGAGGCGCTTCCCCGGCCGGCGGCGGAGCGGCTGGCGCGGATGCTGGCCCGGCGCGCGGCTCCGGCGCGGCAGGGCGGAGAGGAGCCCGTGGACGTGCGCATCGTCGCCACCAGTGGCTCGCCGGTGTCGCGGCTCGCTTCCCGGGGAGAGTTCGACGCGGCGCTGGCCCGGGGGCTTACGGGCTTCGAGCTGGAGGTCCCGCCCCTTCGCGAGCGGCGGGGGGACGTGCCGGTGCTGCTGGAGCACTTCGCGTTGCGCGGTGCCCGGCAGGGCGGGCGGGAGGCTCCAGTGCTGGGACCCGAGGCCCGGCGCCTGCTGGCGGAGTATCCGTGGCCGCAGAACGTGCGCGAGCTGGAGTTGGTCGCGGAGCGGCTGGGACGCGTGTACGCGGCGGGCCACGTGGGCATCCCGCAGCTGCCTCCAGAGGTGCGCGAGGGCGCGGTGGGGCAGGCGCCTCGCACGTTGCAGGAGCAGGTGGCCCGCCTGGAGCGCGACGCCATCGCGGAGGCGCTTCGCGAATCCGGATGGAAGAAGGTCCGCGCGGCCGAGTTGCTGGGCATCAGCCGGCCCACGCTCGACCGGAAGATGGAGGAGTATGGGCTGACGCTCGAGCGGGGGACTCGCGGCTGAGCGCGGTCAGGCCTTGGTGATGACGCTGTCCTTGCGGCGGCTGATCAACACGCCCGTGAGGATGAGCGCCGCGCCGAGCATCTGGAACAGGGTGGGGCGTTCACCGCGGACGGCCCAGGCGGTGAGGGCGGCGACCACGGGGATGCCGGTGCCGTAGAGCGTCGTGCGGTTGGTGCCCACCTGCTGCACGCTGCGGAACCACACGAAGTACGCGAGCACCAGCGGCACCAGCGCCGAGTACACGAGCGCCACCCAGCCCGCGGCACTCACTCGCGACGCGTCCATCGCGACGACCTGGGACGCGCCGGCCAGCACAACGCCCGGAGCTCCCGTGAGCATGGTGATGGCGGTGACGCGCAGCGCGGAGATGCCTTCTCCCACGGCTCGCGTGCCCACCGTGTAGATGGACCAGCACAGCGAGCTGCCGACAATCAGCGCGTCACCTGTCCAGGTCTCCGCGCCCAGGTTCGGACCTCGCGCGCCGACGACCAGCAGCGTGCCCACCACCGCGAGCGAGAGCCCCGCGACGACCGGGCGCCGCAGCCGCTCGATGCCCAGCGCGGCACCCAATGCCGCCGTCACCACCGGGCTCACCGCCGTGAGCATGCCGCTGTTGGCCGCCGTGGTGCGCGAGAGGCCTTCGATGAAGCACAGTTGGTACAGCGTGTTGCCCACGAACCCCAGCGCGGTGAGCCGCAGGAACGTCTTCCACGGCATCGGCTTGTGGCCTTCCACCGCAAGCAGCACGAGCCCCATCGCGAGCGCCGCGAGCCCGAAGCGCAGCGACATGAAGGCCCGCGCCGGCATGCCCTCCAGCGCGTCCTTCACCAGGGTGTAGTTCGTCCCCCAGACGACCACGACGGCGATCATCGCCAGGTCGGAGGCGGAGAGGAGACGGGCAGGCGCTGCGACCGCGGGCGACGAGGTGCTCACGGCGGCGGGGCATAGGGCGGCGCGAGCCCGGATGCAACCGACGGAGCTGCAACGAACACGCGGGGCCGCGCCGCTTCCCTGTCCGGTGACACGCACGCGCGGTGCTCCGGGCCGCGTGAGGCGATGTCACGCCGACGTTTCCCCACGCCCGTGCTTGTCCGGCCGCCCGGGCCATGGCGTAAATGCCCGTCCATGGACTTCCGCTATTCGGACGAGGTGCGGCGCGCGAAGGACTCCGGGCAGCCGCTGGTGGCACTGGAGACGAGCGTCGTCGCGCAGGGCCTTCCGTACCCTGACAACCTGGCTGCTGCTCGCGCGTGCGAGGAGGCCATCCGCCGCGCCGGCGCCGTGCCCGCGCCCATCGCGCTCGTGGACGGCGAGGTGTGGATTGGCCTGGAGGACGCCACGCTGCGCCGCCTGGCCGAGGGCAAGGAGAAGCTCCTCAAGGTGGGCTCGCGCGACCTGGCCGTGGCGGTGGCCACCCGCGCCAGTGGCGGCACCACCGTGAGCGCCACGTGCGAGCTGGCCGCGGCGGCGGGCATCCGCATCTTCTCCACCGGTGGCATCGGCGGCGTGCACCGGGGCGCTTCCGAGCACTGGGACATCTCGCAGGACATCGCGGCCTTGTCTCGCTACCCCGTCGCCGTGGTGTGCGCGGGGGCCAAGTCCGTGTTGGACCTGCCCAAGACGATGGAGCTTCTGGAGACCGCGGGCGTGCCCGTCATCGGTGTGGGCACGAACGAACTGCCGTCCTTCTACAGCCGCGAGTCCGGCCTCTCCCTGGAGCACCGCGCGGACGACGCGGAGACCGCCGCGCGCATCGCCCATGCACGCTTCGAGATGCTGGGGCAGGGCGGAGTGCTCTACACCGTGCCGCCTCCGGTGGAGGCCGCGCTGCCTCGCAATGACGTGGAGCTGCACATCGCGTCGACGCTGGCGGATGCGGACCGGCAGGGCGTTCGCGGCAAGGCCGTGACGCCGTTCCTCCTGGGCGAGATGGCGAAGCGCACCGGGGGCAAGACCCTCAAGACGAACCTGGCGCTCCTGGAGAACAACGCGCGCTTCGCGGGGGCGCTGGCCGTGGCCTACGCCCGTCTCTCGAAGCGCTGAACGCCGCGCGGAATCAGGCCGTGCGGTGCTGGAACCAGGACATCAGGTCCTCCAGCGCCGCGCGGTCCACGTCGTCGAAGGTGTTCTTGTGCTCGGAGTCGATGTCGAGCACGGCGAGCAGCTCGCGGTTGCGCCCGTACACCGGCACCACGATTTCAGACGCGGAGCGGCCGTCGCAGGTGATGTGACCTGGGAAGGCGTGCACGTCCGCCACCACCACCGTCTCGCCCTTCGCCGCGGACGTGCCGCACACGCCCTTTCCGAAGGTGATCTCCAGGCACCCGAGCGTCCCCTGGTAGGGGCCCACGCGCAGCAGCTTCCCGGGCGTCACGACCCGGTAGAAGCCGGTCCACAGGTGGCCGAAGGCGTTGTGCAGCAGGCAGCTCATCGTCGCCATCGCGCAGATGTCGTCATCCACGCCTTCGAGGATGGCGAGCGCGTGGGTCTTCAGCTCTGCGTATGCCTCTGTCTTGGGCTGACCGCGCAGATCCAGGGTGACTTCGGCCATGATGGGGTCCTCTGTCAGGAATTCCGACCCGCCCCTTCTAACAACCCTCGTGCCGGCTGGCACTGGAGGTCGTGTGGAACCGCTCGTCCTGGATTCGAAAACCCGCCTGCTCGTGCTCACCGGTGCCGGAGTCTCCGCGGAGAGCGGGGTGCCCACCTTCCGGGGCATGAACGGGCTGTGGGAGAACCACCCCGTGGAGGCGGTGGCGTCCCCGCAGGGCTTCGAGACGAACCCCGCGCTCGTCTGGCGTTTCTACTCGCAGCGTCGGACGGGGGCGGCGGACGTGAAGCCCAACCCGGGCCACGACGCGCTGGTGCGCTGGGAGCAGCACCTGGGTGACCGCTTCCTCCTGACCACGCAGAACGTGGACGGCCTGCACACCAAGGCGGGCAGCCAGCGCGTGGTGGACATGCACGGCAACCTCTTCCGCACGAAGTGCGCGGACTGCCAGCGTGCGCCTTTCGCAGACACCTCCGTGCACCCGTCGGGCACGGTGCCGAAGTGCGACGGCTGCGGAGGCCGGCTGCGGCCGGACATCGTCTGGTTCGGGGAGATGCTGGACCCCAAGGACCTGGCTCGCATTGGCGAGTTCATCACGCGCAACGACGGCACGCGGCTGGTGTTCCTGGCCGCGGGCACGTCCGGAGCGGTGTGGCCCGCGGCGGGCATCGTGGACGAGGTGCGCTCCGTGCGCGGGGACACGTGGCTCGTGAACTACGAGTCCGCCGCGAACACGGAGCGCTTCCACCACTTCGTGCAGGGACAGAGCGGACAGGTGCTGCCCACCCTGGCGAAGCTCGCCTGAGGGCCTGGGCTTACGGTCCCCGGAGGACCTTGAGCCCCTTGTCGGTGAGGACGAGCAGCATGCTCGGCGTCACGGTGGGTTCGTAGACCATCTGCAGCACGCGCTGGCCGGACACATCCCGCACCTGGGCCAGCGTGGTGCCGTCCGCTTCCAGTCGCCAGAGGCCGGTGCCGTCCGTGCCGATGTAGAGCGCGCCGTCGTCCGTCGCCTTGAGCGAGCGGATGCGGTTGGTCGGCAGCCCCGCGAGCTTCGACCAGCTTCCCGTGGAGCGGTTCTTCGGCGTCAGCGCCCAGACGCCGTACTGCTCGCTGCCCAGGTAGTAGCGGCCCGAGCGGACCTGTTCGAAGGCGCGCCAGTAGTCGTCGGTGGTCTGACCGTTGAGCGCGTCGTTGTAGCTCTTGAACGACCAGGGTGTGGGGCCTTCCCAGGTTTGCTCGCGGTCCCAGTCCTCCAGCTTGGGGCTGGGCACGAGCACGCCGACCATCTGCTCGTTGGCGACGAGGACGTCACCGTTCTGCCCGATGCCCAGGCCGTGCATGTAGGGGCACTGCAGCGAGCCCCATTCCGAGCCGTCCTCGAAGAGGTACCAGCCCGGGTGGCGGTGGCTGTTGTACGTGAGCCCCTGGACGCGCGTCACGCCGTGGTTGGTGGTGATGTAGAGGTCGCCACGGTCGCGGCCGCGAGTCACGCGAGCGCAGTTGAGGACGGAGCGGTCCTCCTCGTAGTGGAAGTCATTGGTGTTGTGGATGCCCGCCTCGCGGCCCGCGTTCGACGCGCCGGTGGTGCGCCAGAGGTGCTCCTCGAGTTTGACGCTGCCGTCAGTCTGGAGGCGGACCGCGTCGAGGTCTCCCTTCCGGTACTCGGCGAAGCGCTCGGCGGAGTAGCCCGCCTCGCCTCTCCAGGGGATGTACGTGCGTTGCTCGATGCCCTCGGCGCGCTTCATCTCGTTGGCGGAGTAGCCCACGTACGCGCGTCCGGCTTCACCGCCGCAGATGACGGTGGAACCCGTCGCGAGCGTGTCCGGGCCGAATGGCTCCGCCGCCTGCCCGACGTTGGAGCTCCACGTGGGCCGGGTGTCGCCCGGGCGCAGCACGCCGATGCGGCGGCCGTCCAGGAGCCAGATGTTGAGGCCTTCATCAACGCCGACGCTCTGGGGAGTGCCGGCGCCGAACGAGCGCGTGTAGTCGAGCACCGCGTCCGTGGGCCAGGGCCCTGCGTCGGGCGTCTCGCCGGTGCCGGCATCGGGATCTGGCGGCGTCCCCGCGTCGGGAGTTTCTCCGGCATCAGGTGTCCCGCCATCTTCATCTGGAGGGAGCGTGCCGGCGTCCGGAAGGGAACCCGGAGGGGGGAGCGAGGGAACTTCGTTTCCATCGGACGGATCCGTGACGGGCCCCTCCTGCGGATCGATTGTCGGGGATTGGTCGCTGCAACCCACCGATAGCAAAGACATGAACACCAACCCCGCCCCCACCACGCCTGCGCGAATACCCATTCCGTGTCTTCCTCCATGAGGGCTTCATGGCAAGACATGGGCCAGCGTGTTTCGCGTCAGGCTCGTTCAATTCCTCGCGTCAACGCGGCGCGTGCGCGGCCCATCTTGGCGTGCCTTCCAGTACCCTTCGCCACGAGCCCCGCCATGTCCCAGGAACGCTTCACGACCAGCCGCGAGGTGTATCACCGGATCCGGTGGGACTCGCGGCATGACGCCCGCGAGTTCGTCGTCGGTTACGACGCTCACCGCGGCGCGCTGGAGGAGATGCCCTTCGAGGCGTTCGTCCCCGACGGCGAGATTCCGTGGCACCGCGTCTGGTACTTCAAGCGGGGGACCCTGGTGGTGTGGGACCGCAAGGCGCGCATTGATCTCCTGAGCAACGCCCGTCCCACAGAAGAGACCGCGCCACCCCAGCCCGTCACGGTGCCGGGGTTCACGCCCTTGCCCTCATGGCGGTACGACGCGCGCTCGGGAGCGTGGACCCAGGCCTCTCGTGAGCCGGGCCACGCGCTTCCCACCGCGGCGGCGCTCACCGTCGCCACCTTCAACGTCCTCTTCGACCTGTACGACGCGCAGTTGCTGGCGACCGAACGCAGGATCCCGGCGGCGCTCGCGCTGCTCCGTGAGACCAACGCGGACGTCATCGCGCTCCAGGAAGTCACCCCGTCGTTCCTCAAAGCGCTGCTCTCCGAACCCAGGGTGCGCGAGCACTATTGGATGTCTGAAGGGCCCGGCGCGCAGACCGTGACGCCCTACGGACAGGTGCTCCTGTCGCGCGTGCCGATCGCCTCCTTGTGGCAGCGCGTCTTCTCCCGCGACAAGCGCATCATCGCCGCCGAGCTGCACCTGTCGGGCGGAGCGCTGTGGGTGGCCACTCCGCACCTGACGAGCGACCGGGATGCGTCCGGAGCCTCCGCGCGCGCCGTCCAGGTCGAGGCCCTCCTCGAATGGGCCCGCGTGCTCGGCTCCACGAGCGAGACCGAGGCCTCGGACCTGGTGCTGGCCGGTGACTTCAACTTCGGTGACGGAGCTCCAGAAGCGGAGTCCTTCGCGCGCGCCGGATTCGTGGATGCGTGGTCCTCGCTGAGACCTTCGGAAGCGGGGGAGACGTTCAACCCCCGGTTGAACAGCCTGGCGGCGCTCACCACCGTCTCGGGAACGTTGCGACGGTTGGACCGGGTGCTGGTGGCGTCTGCTTCAGGCCGACTCGCTCCTGAGTCCGTTGAACTCTTCGGCGAAGCACCCCTGGCGGGACTTCCCGGGCCTGGCGGACAGGCCCTCTTCGCTTCGGATCACTTCGGCCTGCGCTGTGTCCTGCGCCGTAAGGCTATCGAGTCTCGCGAGGCGCCCTCCACGGCGCTGGTCCATCACACGGCCCTGGTGCTCATCCCTCCTGACGACGTCTGGGGCCCCATCCAGGCGCTGCGCAAGAAGCACGACGCGAAGTTCCAGCGGTGGATGCCTCACATCACGCTGCTGTATCCCTTCGTTCCGGAAGAGGACTTCGAGACGGCGGAAGCCATCCTCCTGGATGCCCTCCAAGGCGTCGAACCCTTCGACGTGACGCTCTCCACGTTCGGCCACTTCGAGCACCGCGCCAATGCGACAGCGTGGCTCCGCCCTGACGACCAGCCCTCCGACGCGCTGGCGGCCCTGCACGCGAAGCTCGTGGCGGCCCTTCCCGAATGCGCCTCGTCCGCTCACGGTGGCTTCACGCCCCATCTCTCCGTGGGACAGCTCCCGCTCTCCGCGGACATCGTCCGCACGCTCGGCGAGTGGCAGCGCGCATGGCGGCCGCTGAAGTTCCGCGTGGGCGAGCTCTGCCTCATCCGGAGGAAGGGTGACACGCCCTTCGAGGTCATCCGGCGCATTCCCCTGGCACAGGCGCCCCGCGCAATCCCGGAGCACGAAGACGCTCCGCTGCGCGATGCACTGGCTTCCATCGGCGCCGCCGAGTCACACGAAGGACACGCCGCCAGGACCGCGGCGGTGGAGCAACTGCGTCAGCATTGCGAACGGATCGGCGCCACGTTGCATCCGTATGGCTCCTATCTCCTGGGTACGGATGGCGCGGGCAGTGACGTGGACGCGGTCGCCATCGGACCGGCGAGCCTGTCCCGCGATGACTTCGCGCGAGCGCTCCTCCAGGAACTGGCACCGGGCACTGCCCGCTATGTGGCGGACGCCGCCATCCCACTGGTGAAGCTGTCCCTCGGAGGCGTGAGCTTCGACCTGGCCTATGCGAGCCGTCCGGAGGGCGTGCCCCCGGAGGATCCCCTGACGCTGATCGAGCAGCACGGCGAGCGGCTCGACCCCGCGGGCCTCCGCGCAGTGCTGGGCCTGGCGGACACGTTGGGCCTGATGGACGCCGTCGCCCGTGACGCCGAACGGACCGCGCGGTTCCGGACCCTGATGCGCGCGGTGAAGACCTGGGCCCGGGCCCGGGGCATCTACTCGCACGCGCTGGGCTACCTCGGCGGGTTGTCGTGGACGCTGCTCGCGGCCTGGGCCTGCACCCGCGCGACTCCGGATGCCATGCGGTCCGACGCGGCGCTGCTCGCGCACTTCTTCGGAACCTTCGCCTCCTGGCCTTGGCCGCAGCCCGTGACGCTCACTCCCGAAACGGCGCGCTACCGGCCCGAAGGAAAGCGCGACCTCCTGCCCGTCATCGCCCCCGCGCTCCCTGCTCGAAACACCGCGCGCAACGTGTCGCGGTCCACCTACCGCGTCATCCGGGAGGAACTGCTCCGTGCTCGCGAGCTCGTGGCCAAGGCCCGGGCCTCACGCACGCCTTCCGCCTGGGCGGCGCTCTTCCAGCCTCTGAGCGCCAACGAGGCTCCACCCGTCGCGTTGCGCCTGTCCGTCGATGCGCCCACCGCCGAGGACCGGGAGGTCGTCGCGGGGTGGATCCTCGGACACGTCACGGCCCTGGTGTATCGGCTGGAAGGAGACCGTCGTCTCTCCGTGCGCCCGCTGCAACCCGCACAGGCTTCAGGAGCGCTGCTCATCGGTCTGGAGGTGCGTGAAGCGCGGGACGCGGCTGCGTTGTCCTGGCATCCGTCCAGTCCGTTGTTCGCGGCCGTGGAGGCCTTCCGCGCGTCGTTCCAGGAATGGACGCACCGCCCATCCGGCGCGGTGCTCCAGGTCGAATGGATACGTGGCAATGACAGCGCACGGAGCGACACTCCCGCTCCGTGACGCGTGTCACCTGCGTTACTTCTGTCCCGCGAGCCACGAGCCCCAGCGCACGATCTTCGTGCCGCCCTCGGGCACGTTCTTACCGCCCGGCACCACGCGCTCGGTGGTGTTGGCGAGCGGCTGGAAGCGCGCTTCATACGGCAGGCCCGCGAGCCCCGGCGCCCACGGGTCGGCCGCGTAGGTCTCGGAGAAGGCGCGCTGGGTGCCTTCGACGTCCTCGCTGCTCTGGGTGATGAGCGCCGGCACGCCGTGGCCCTCCGCGCTGAACGTGCCCCGGGTGCCGTTGGCCGCGGCAGCAGGCGGCCAGTCCTCCGTGAACACCACCTCCGAAGGGATGCCCATCAGCAGCTCCTCCAGGGGCTCCGGCTCGGCCTGGGAGAAGTCGGAGCAGGGGACGGCATTGGCTTCGACGGGGCCCTCGGTGCGCAGGAGGTAGCCGCGCTCCGCGGTGAAGCACACGCGCTGCACGCCGGGGCCAGGACCCACGTCCACGTATCGCTCGTAGTACGCGCCCGGGCCCAGGGGCCGCTCCAGCGCGGGCACCGGGGCGCTGGCATCGGCCGAGCCCTCACGGACCTCTTTCAGCTTCAGCTGGTGTCCGCCCGGCACTCGGAAGCCGGCGGACTCCGTGCCTGCTTCAATCAAGCCGCGGGTGAGGTACAGCGGGCCCGGCGCATTGGCATACACGCGCGTGCGCAGGGGACCATCGAAGGAGCGTTGGTCGGTGACGTAGCGCACGGCCTCCCAGTTGCGTCCCGCGCTGGAGGCGACCTCCGCGGTGGCCGTGCCTCCGTGCGGCACGTCGAGCGCGCGAGTCATGTCCGCGCGCACGGGGATGATCAGATCCTTCGCCAGCTTCGCCTGGGGCAGCGGCTTTCCGCCCTCATCGCTGTAGGCCGCGCGCACCCAGACCCAGGGTTGCTGCACGGCCACCACTTCCAGCGTCAGCTGTCCCTGGACCGTGCGCGCGGTGCCGCCACCGCGAGGCTCGGGACCCCGCGTCGCACTGAAGGAATAGGTGACGCGGTCTCCCACGCGTGCTCGCGACCAGGCCTCGGAGGCCTGCACGGACGCCGTGTCATGGGATCGCGTGTCGGATGCGGAAGGGCCGCTCGACTTCGTGCTCTCGCAGCCGGGGAGGAACGACAGGGCCGCACCCAACAGCGCGGCAAGGGGAAGGGAAGGGCGCATGGTCATGGGGACGGGAAATACCGGGAGTGGATTCAATTCGCAGCTATCGCACGTTCAGTGAGGATTTCCGGAATAGTGGGAGTAAATCCGACCCCGGGGAGGGTGACTGATGAGAAGACACCCCTGTCCGAAAATCAGTGAATCCCAGGGTGACGCGTAAAAACTCTGTCACAACAGTCACTTGGCGTTCCAAGCGTCACGTAACGTTACGCTCACATTCTTGGAAGCTGGAGTGCTGGCGCTCCAAGCAATTCAACAAAACCGGGTTATTCCCTCTGGAGCACGGCTGGCCCGGCAGTTGCTCAGTGGCTGGGCAAGCTGTCCGCGGCTGACGGGAAGGTCAGGCGGCAGCGGATCTCCCCCGAACCAGAGGAACGACGAATGTTCAAGAAGGCGGCAGTCCTCGTGGCGAGCTGTGGTGCGATGCTGTCTGGCTGCGGTACCGACCTGGAGACCGAGAACCAGGAGATCATCTCCAACCTGGTCGAGGCCGGTTTCCCCGCGGACGACATCATGGTCGCCGAGGGTCAGGTGTACGTGGGCCGTGACGCGCACGTCACCCTGGAGGCGTCCCGCGAGATGCTCCAGCCGGCGAGCAAGGAGACCCAGGAGCAGTACCGCACGACGAACGTCGTCAGCTCCACCAAGACGAAGATCTGCATCAACCCCACGTCCACGTTCAACAGCTACACCCGCCTGAGCCAGGGTCTGGATCTCGCGATCCAGAACTACAACCAGCGCGGTCTGAGCTTCACGATGGCGCGTGGCCCCACCACGGGCTGCAGCGCGAACATCACCGCGACGGTGACCTCCGGCGCCGGCGGCTCCGCGGGCTTCCCGTCGGGCGGCAACCCCTACGGCACCATCAACATCGGCACCAGCCTGAACACCTACAGCGTGGACGTGAACGAGCACGTCATCACGCACGAGCTCGGCCACTGCGTCGGCTTCCGTCACTCGGACTACTACAACCGCGCCATCAGCTGCGGCGGCGCCGCCAGCAACGAGGGCACGGCGGGCGTGGGCGCCATCCTCATCACCGGCACCCCGAGCACCGCGACGGTCGGCGGCTCCATCATGAACTCCTGCTTCCGCTCGACGGAGACGGGCGAGTGGACCAGCTCCGACATCACGGCGCTGAACGCCATCTACTAAGCAATGGCGTTGCGACCCCTTGAGTCCTTCATGAGTCCGAGGGGTCGCATCCTCGCGGGCACCTTCATCCTCCTGGGCCTTACGGCCTGTGGAAAGGAAGAGGTGCCCGCGGATTCCCATCCGGTGGTGTGTGAGAGCCCCGCGGCGTCGCGGGTGCGCCAGCCTCCGGAGGTTCGTGGCCAGACGCAGTGTGGCCCGACCGAGAACTTCACTCCCATCAACAGCTACCAGGGCGAGTTCGCGGACGTCGCGCAGACGGTCGAGGACGCGGTCGTCCTGATTGACGGGCGCTGCACCGGAACACTGATTGAAGCGAGCGCGGGTCCCGTGGTGGTGACGGCGGGACATTGTGCCTCTCTCGGTGACCGGCCGCTGCTCGTCTTCAACTTCGAGGACCAGGCCGACGGAGACCCGCTCATCACCGAGGGCACCGTCATCGAGCAGTCGCTCGAACCCGACTACGCGCTCATCCAACTGGACGTGATTCCCCAGGTGACGCCGGTCCTGCTTTCAGCCGTTCCCAGCGAGCGGCTGGCCATCATCCAGCACCCCCGGGGCAAGCCCAAGGTCATCGCCGAAGGCGACTACCTGGATGCCTGCGACTCGCTGGTCTACTACGTGGACCTTGACACCCTGGTCGGAAGCTCCGGCGCGGGCGTGCTCAACCGTCAGGGCCACCTGGTGGGCGTCCACACCGACGGCGATTGCGACGCGACCGGCCGCGGCGCCAACCGGGGTTGGACGATGGAAGCGATTGTCGCTGCGTCCCCGTACCTGGTGGACGCCGACATCGTCGCGCGCTGAAGCCAGACCGAGGGGAGACGACCATGTTCAAGAGAGCGGCGGTGCTCGTGGTGGGCTGTGGTGCGGTGCTGTCCGGTTGCGGGACCGACCTGGGGCAGGAGCACCAGGAGACCATCTCCAACCTGATCGAGGCGGGGTTCCAGGCCCGCGACATCAAGGTCGTGGACGCGTCCGTCTACGTGGGCGGCGATGCGCAGGTGAGCGTCGAAGCGTCCCGCGAGATGCTCCAGTCCGGTGGGGACAGCGAGGAGCAGTACCGGACGACGAACGTCATCAACAAGGCGGTCGTGAGGAAGATCTGCATCAACCCCACGTCCGCGTTCAACACCTACAGCCGCCTCAGCCAGGGCCTCGACCTGGCCATCCAGAACTACAACGCCCTGGGCCTCTGCTTCACGATGGTGCGGGGCCCGACCACCGGCTGCAACGCGAACATCACCGCGGCGACCGCGGCGGGCATGGCCTACAACTCGGGCTACCCCTCCGGCGGCCTTCCCTACGGGACCATCAACATCGGTACGGGGTGGAACACCTCGCCGCTCGACACGGTCGAGCACATCATCACCCACGAACTGGGGCACGCGGTCGGCATGCGCCACTCGGACTACTACTCCCAGGTCATCAGCTGCGGAACGGGCGGCAGCGAGGGCACGGCGGGCGTGGGGGCCATCCTCATCCCCGGCACGCCCTCCACGTCCTACGTGAACGGGTCCATCTTCAACGCCTGTCTCCCGGCGAACCCGACCGGTGAGTTCACCAGCACGGACATCACCGCGCTGAGCTACCTCTACCGCTGCTGAGCCTGACAGGACGTCAGCGCGAGACGAGGCTCAGTCCGCCTGCGTCGCGCGCTTGGGCGTGAGCTGCGCTTCGAGCGTCCGCGCCCAGTGGGCCAACACCTTGCGGCGCCGGGCCGTGTCGTCGTGGAGCAGGTTCGCCAACGCGAGGCCGCGGAGGAGGTCCAGCGTCGCACGCACGGCGTCGCGGACGTCGCGGTCGCGCTCATCGAGCCCCAGCAATTCGACGGTGAGCCGGTGCACCTCGCGGCCGACGTGCGTCTCCAACGGCAGCAGGATGGCCTTCAGCTCTTCATCCGCCACGGCCGCCACCCAGAGGTGCGTCGCGGCGGTGAAGAGCGGGCCGGCATAGACGTCGTGGAGCAGGTTCAGCAGCGGCTCGACGCGCCGCCGGCTCTCCGGCAGGCCCTTCGCGCGCCGCACCAGCTCCTCGACCTGCTGGCGGAAGACGTGCTCGACGGCGGCCGTGACCAGGGCCGCGCGCGTCGGGAAGTGGTGCTGGCAGGCGCCGCGTGACACTCCCGCGCGCTCCGCGATGGCGCCCATGGTCGCCCCCGCCCAGCCCTTCTCCACCAGCACTTCGATGGCGGCCGTCATCAGCTTCTGCCGCGTCACCCGGCTGCGCTCCTGCTCCTGCCGTGTCGTTCCGCTCGCCGTGCCGCTCATGCGGCCACAGTGTTGCGACGGGAAGAAAAAAGCAATCGTGATTGCTTTATTCGGAGGTGGGGGACAGACTCGCCGCTCCCTGGCTCAGGAGGTGCGATGGACGCGCGTTCGCTGCGTATCGGCAATGCATCCGGCTTCTACGGCGACCGCTTCTCCGCGTTCCGGGAGATGTTGGAGGGCGGTCCGCTGGACGTCCTCACCGGCGACTACCTGGCGGAGCTGACCATGCTCATCCTGGGCCGGGATCGGCTGAAGAACCCGTCCAGCGGGTACGCGAAGACGTTCCTGCGCCAGTTGGAGGGGACGCTCGGCCTCGCGGTGGAGCGCAAGGTCCGCATCGTCGCCAACGCCGGGGGCCTCAACCCGGAGGGGCTCGCGAACGACCTGCGCTCGCTCGCCACGAAGCTCGGGTTGACCGTCAACGTCGCGCACGTCGAAGGCGATGACCTCGTCGGACGCGCGGACGAGCTGGGCTTCGATCAGCCCCTCACCGCGAATGCGTACCTCGGTGGATGGGGCATCGCCGCGTGCCTGGAAGCAGGCGCGGACATCGTCGTCACGGGGCGCGTGACAGACGCATCGCTGGTCGTCGGCCCCGCGGCCGCCCACTTTGGATGGAAGCGCGACGACTGGGACCGCCTCGCGGGCGCGATGGTCGCGGGCCACGTCCTGGAGTGCGGAGCCCAGGCGACCGGCGGCAACTTCGCGCGCTTCGGTGAAGTCGACGTGCGCCGGCCCGGCTTCCCGCTCGCGGAGATCTTCGCGGATGGCTCCAGCATCATCACCAAGCATCCGCACACCGGCGGCGCCGTCACCGTCGACACCGTGAAGGCCCAGCTCGTCTATGAGATTGGCGGTGCCCGCTACGCAGGCCCGGACGCGACGGCGCGCTTCGACACCATCGTGGTGGACGCCGACGGCACGGACCGGGTGCGCCTGTCTGGCGTGCGCGGTGAGCCGCCTCCTCCGGACGTGAAGGTGTGCCTGAATCGGCTCGGCGGCTTCCGCGGCGAGGCCCAGTTCATGCTCGTTGGCCTCGACATCGAGGAGAAGGCCGCGCTCGTGCGCGCGCAGCTCGACGCGACGCTCAAGCCCCGGCCCGCCGAGGTCCTCTACACGCTCGCGCGCACCGACCACGCCGACGCTCCGAGCGAGGAGCAGGCGTCGGCGACGCTGCGGGTCACCGTGAAGGATGCCGACCCCAAGGTCGCCGGCCGGTCCTTCAGCGGCGCCGTGGTGGAGCTCGCCCTGTCCAGCTACCCCGGCTTCTTCCTGCCCGCGCTGCCCGGCGACGCTTCGCCCTTCGGCGTCTACACCCCGGCCTATGTGGATGCGCGCAAGGTGCCGCACGTCGCGGTGCTCCCGGATGGCCGGCGCATCGACGTGCTGCCGACGGAGGCGACGCGGGGGCTCGAAGCAGTCTCCGCGCCGTCGCTGCCCGCGCCGCTTCTGGCGGGCCCCACCCGGCGGGTGCCGCTCGGTCAGGTAGCCCTGGCGCGCAGCGGAGACAAGGGCGGGGACGCGAACATCGGCGTCTGGGTCCGCACCGACGAGGCCTGGAGCTGGCTGGTGCACACGCTCACGGAGGAGCTGCTGCGCACGCTGCTTCCGGAGGCTCGCGAGCTCAAGGTCCAGCGCCACGTGCTCCCGAACCTGCGCGCCCTGAACTTCGTCGTCGAAGGCCTGCTCGGCGAGGGCGTCTCGTCGTCCACCCGCTTCGACCCGCAGGCCAAGGCGCTCGGCGAGTGGCTTCGCTCGCGCCACGTCGACGTCCCTGAATCGCTTCTGTAGCGCCTTCGCCCGCGCCCGCGCCCACCGAGGAAGCCCATGCAGCAGACCCAGGAACACCGCGCCATCCGCCAGACCGTCCGCAAGTTCGTGGAACAGGAGCTGAACCCGCACATCGACGCCTGGGAGGCGGCGGAGATCTTCCCGGCGCGGGAGGTCTTCAAGAAGCTGGGCGAGCTCGGGCTGCTCGGCATCACCAAGCCCACGGAGTTCGGCGGGCTGGGGCTGGACGCGTCGTTCTCCGTCGCCTTCGCGGAGGAGCTGGGCCACTGCACCTGCGGCGCGCTGCCCATGGCCATCGGCGTCGTGACGGACATGGCGACGCCCGCGCTCGCGCGCTTCGGCAGCGATGCGCTGCGACGGGAGTTCCTGGCGCCCACGCTGACGGGCGAGCGCGTCTGCTCCATCGCGGTGAGCGAGCCCGGTGCCGGCTCCGACGTGGCGAGCGTGACGACCACGGCGCGCCGTGATGGCGACGACTACGTCATCGACGGCAGCAAGATGTGGATCACCAACGGCATGCAGGCCGACTGGGTTTGCCTGCTCGCCAACACGGGGGACGGGCCCGCGCACGCGAACAAGTCGCTCATCATCGTGCCCATGGACTGCCCCGGCATCACGCGGTCGAAGATCCGCAAGCTCGGCATGTGGGCGTCAGACACGGCGCAGCTCTTCTTCGACGGCGTGCGCGTCCCGGCGCGCTTCCGCATTGGGGACGAGGGGCGCGGCTTCGCGATGCAGATGCAGCAGTTCCAGGAGGAGCGGCTGTTCGTGTCGGCGAGCACGCTGGTCACCTTCGACCGGCTCATCGCGCAGACGGCGGAGTACACGCGGCAGCGCAAGGCCTTTGGCCAGTCCATCCTCGACAACCAGAGCGTGCACTTCCGGCTCGCTGAGTTGCAGACGGAGGTGGAGTCGCTCCGCGCGCTCATCTACCGGACCGTCGCCATGTACATCGAGAACAAGGACGACCCGGAGGTCGTGAAGCTCGCCTCGATGTGCAAGCTCAAGTCGGGCCGGCTTGCTCGCGAGCTCGTCGATGGCTGCCTCCAGTACTGGGGCGGCATGGGCTTCACCTGGGACAACCCCGTCGCCCGCGCCTACCGGGACCTGCGTCTGGGGTCCATCGGCGGCGGCGCCGACGAGGTGATGCTCGGAATCATCAGCAAGGCCATGGGAACGCTGCCCCGCAAGGCGCGCGGCTGAGGAGCAATACGATGGGATACCGTTCAGTCTTCGCCCCGAACTCCTTCGCGGGCCGCACCATCATCGTCACCGGCGCCGGCAGCGGCATTGGCCGGTGCACCGCGCATGAGCTGGCGTCGCTCGGCGCGCACATCGTCCTCGTGGGCCGCAAGACGGAGAAGCTCGAGAAGGTCGCTGGCGAGCTCTCCGCCGAGGGCCACGCGTCCACGCAGCACGCCGTGGACATCCGGGACGAGGCCGCGGTGCGCGACATGGTCGCCGCCGTCGTCCAGAAGCACGGCCGCATCCACGGGCTCGTGAACAACGCGGGCGGGCAGTTCCCGTCGCCGCTGTCGCAGATCTCCAAGAAGGGCTTCGAGGCGGTCGTCTCCACGAACCTCACCGGCGGCTTCCTGGTCGCGCGCGAGGTGTTCACGCAGTCCATGAGCGAACACGGCGGCGCCATCGTGAACATGCTCGCGGATGCCTGGAACGGCATGCCGGGCATGGGGCACTCGGGCGCGGCGCGCGCCGGCATGTTCAACCTGACGCAGACGGCCGCCGTCGAGTGGGCCGCCTCCGGCGTGCGAGTGAACGCCGTCGCGCCCGGCTGGGTGGCCTCCAGTGGCCTGGACACCTACGAGGACCCCTTCGTCCGCGAGATGATCCCCTTCCTGCGCAAGCAGGTGCCCCTGCACCGGCTGGCCACCGAGGCGGAGGTGAGCGGCGCCATCGTGTTCCTGCTCTCCGACGTGGCGGCGTTCATCACCGGCGAGGTCATCCGCATCGACGGCGGAGCGTCCTGCAACACCAAGGCGTTTCCGCTGTCGGAGCACGACAACTCGAAGCCTTACGACGGGTTCCACCTGGCCAAGGGGCCCGCCATCCTCGACGGCCCGAAGGAGAAGTGACGTGCCCACGCTCGTCTCCCAGGTCGAACCGGCCTCCGCCACCTTCACCACGCAGCGTCAGGAGATGCTCGCCCGCGTCGCGGAGCTGCGCGCTATCGAGCAGAAGTCGCGCGACACCGAGCAGCTGGCTCGGGACAAGTTCAAGCAGCGCGGGCAGCTGCTCCCGCGTGAGCGACTGGCGCTGCTGCTCGACCGGGGCTCGCCCTTCCTGGAGCTCTCCACGCTCTGTGGCTACAAGCACCACGACGACAGCGATGGCTCGCTGGCCGGTGGGAACACCCTCATCGGCATCGGCTTCGTGTCTGGCGTGCGCTGTCTGGTGTTCGTGAGCAACTCCGCCGTGAAGGGTGGCACGGCGACGCCCTGGGGTGTCCAGAAGGCGCTGCGTGCGCAGGAGATTGCCCTGCAGAACCGGCTGCCCGTGGTGTCGCTCGTGGAGAGCGGCGGGGCGAACCTGCTCTACCAGCAGGAGATCTTCATCCCGGGCGGGGAGACCTTCTACAACCAGGCGAAGCTCTCCGCTGCCGGCATCCCCCAGGTCACCGTCGTCCACGGTTCGAGCACGGCGGGCGGCGCGTACATTCCGGGCCTGTCCGACCACGTCGTCATGGTGCGCGGCAAGGCGAAGGTGTTCCTCGCTGGCCCGCCGCTGCTGCTCGCGGCCACGGGCGAGGTCGCCACGGACGAGGACCTGGGCGGCGCGGAGATGCACACCACCGTTGCTGGAACCTCCGACCACCTCGCGGAGGACGACGCCGACGGCATCCGCATCGCGCGGGAGATTGTCGCGTCGCTCGGGTGGAATGACGCCCTGCCGGCGTCCGCGCGCCCCGCCTTCGAGTCGCCCCGCTACGCGGTGGAGGAGCTGTGCGGCGTCGTGCCCATGGATCACCGCAAGCCCTACGACTGCCGCGAGGTGATTGCGCGGCTCGTGGATGGCTCGGACTTCTCGCCGTTCAAGGACGACTACGACGCGCTCACTGTCTGCGGCTGGGCGCGCATCGAGGGTCGGGCGGTGGGCCTCATTGGCAACAATGGGCCCATCACCGCGAAGGGCGCGACGAAGGCGGGGCAGTTCATCCAGCTCTGCTGCCAGGCGCGCACGCCCATCATCTACCTGCAGAACACCACGGGCTACATGGTGGGCACGCAGTCGGAGCAGGGCGGCATCGTGAAGCACGGCGCGAAGATGCTTCAGGCCGTGGCCAACGCGACCGTGCCGCAGATGACGCTCCTGCTGGGCGGTGCGTTCGGCGCGGGCAACTACGGCATGTGTGGACGCGCGTTCCACCCGCGCTTCATCTTCGCCTGGCCCAACGCGCGCACGGCCGTGATGGGCGGTGAGCAGGCGGCGAAGGTGCTGACCATCGTCGCCACGGAGAAGGCCCGGCGCGCGGGGCTGCCGCCTGACCAGGAGTTCCTGGACGGGATGGCGAAGCCACTCATCGAGCAGTTCGACCGCGAGTCGGATGCCTTCCAATGCAGCGCGCGGCTGTTCGACGACGGCGTCATCGACCCCCGGGACACGCGGCGGGTGCTCGGGTTCATCCTGGCCACGTGCGACGAGGCTTCGCGCCGCACGCTGTCGCCCAACTCCTTCGGCGTCGCTCGGCTGTAGCGAGGGGAATCATGAAACGCATCCACAAGGTGCTGGTGGCGAACCGGGGTGAGATCGCCGTGCGCGTGCTGCGCACGTGCCGCCGCCTCGGACTGCGCACGGTCGCGGTCTTCTCCGACGCGGACCGCGATTCCCCGCACGTGCGGCTCGCCGACGAGGCCATGCACCTGGGGCCTCCGCCCGCGAAGGAGTCCTATCTCTCCATCGAGCGGGTCCTCGCCGCGGCGAAGGCATCCGGCGCGGACGCCATCCATCCCGGGTACGGCTTCCTGTCGGAGAACGAGGACTTCGCGCGTGCATGCGCGGGGGCCGACTTCGTGTTCGTCGGGCCGCCCGCGGAAGCCATCGAGCTGATGGGGAACAAGCGGCAGGCGAAGCTGCGCATGCAGGCCGCGGACGTGCCCTGCATCCCCGGCTATGAGGCGGCACGCCCTGGCGAGTCCCTCGAAGACGAGGCCCTGGTCCGCGAGGGTCAGCGCGTCGGGTTCCCCATCATGGTGAAGGCGGCGGCGGGCGGTGGCGGGCGTGGCATGCGGCTCGTCCGCGAGCCGGGCGCGCTGCTCGACGCCATCCGCTCGGCGCGTTCGGAGGCGACGAATGCCTTTGGCAGCGGCGAGCTCATCCTGGAGCGGGCCATTGAAGGCGCGCGTCACGTGGAGGTGCAGGTCTTCGCGGACGCGCACGGCAACGCGGTGCACCTGGGTGAGCGCGACTGCTCCGTCCAGCGCCGGCACCAGAAGGTGATTGAAGAGAGCCCGTCTCCAGCAGTCACGCCCGAACTGCGCGAGCGCATGGGGTCCGTGGCGGTGCAGGCCATCCGCGCCATCGGGTATCGCGGCGCGGGGACCATCGAGTTCCTCCTGGCGCCGAACGGCGACTTCTTCTTCATGGAGATGAACACGCGCCTCCAGGTGGAGCACCCGGTGACGGAGCTCATCACCGGGCTCGACCTGGTCGAGTGGCAGCTGCGCGTCGCGGACGGCGAGCCGCTCCCGCTGATGCAGTCGGAGGTCACCTGGCGCGGGCATGCCATCGAGGCGCGCCTGTGCGCGGAGGACCCGTCCAAGGGCTTCCTTCCACAGACGGGCCGGCTCCTCGCTTGGGAGCCACCGGCGGGGGAGGGCATCCGCGTGGACCATGGCGTGCGTGAAGGCCAGGACATCACGCCGTTCTATGACTCCATGCAGGCGAAGCTCATCGCGTACGGACCGGACCGCGAGACGGCGCGTGAGCGACTGGCCGCGGCGCTGCGCGAGCTGACGGTGTTCGGCGTCACGACGAACAGTGCGTTCATCCAGCACGTCCTCGGACACGAGGCCTTCCGCTCCGGCCGGTACGATACGGGCTTCGTCGGCGCGCACACGCCGCCGGAGACGCTGCAAGCGCTTGGGAAGGTCTCCCTGGAGGACCAGGCCATCCTGGCCGCCTTGCTCTTCCACGACGACGCGCAGGCGCTCGCGCGGAAGGGGGGCTTCGACGCGACGCTCACGGGCTGGAGCAGCTCCTATTCCCTTCCGGTGCCGGTCAGCCTGCATGACGGTGCTTCTGAGTTCCGCGCCTCGGTGCGCCCCGTCGCTCCGGAGGCCTACGAGGTCCGCGTTGGCGACACCTCGTTCGCGCTCTCCCTGCGCGGCCTCGGTGCCGAACGTGCGGAGGTGGAAGTGTCGGGACGCCGTCGCGCGGTCCGCTACCGCCGCGCGGGTGGCACGTTGTGGTGCTCGCTGGACGGCATCACGCGCCAGCTGCGTGACGTCTCCTTCCGGCTGCCCTCCGAACGCGAGCGCGCCAGCGACGGCCGCCTGCGCGCGCCCATGGATGGCCGCATCATCCGGGTGAGCACCGAGGTTGGCGCGACCGTGAAGAAGGGCGACGTGCTGGTGGTGCTCGAAGCGATGAAGATGGAGTCGTCCCTCATCGCGCCCACGGATGGCGTGGTCACGGCGGTGAACGTCACGGTCGGGGCGCAGGTGCCGGCACGGCATGTCGTCGCGGTCGTCTCCCCCGCAGCGAAGGAGGCAGCATGAGTGAAGCACCGCTCGTCCGGTACGAAGTCTCTCGTGGCGTCGCGACCCTGACGCTCGACTCGCCGCGCAACCGCAACGCGCTGTCGCGGGCGCTCGTCACGCAGTTGCTGGAGCGGCTGAACGCCGTGGGCGCCGACCCGGAGGTGCGCGCGGTCGTCCTCGCGGCCACCGGTCCCGCGTTCTGCGCTGGGGCGGACCTCTCGGAGATGGCGGACGGAGGCGCCGCGAAGGCGCCGGGCGTGCTGCTCGACGTGCTGCGCACGATCGTGACGCTGCCCCAGCCTGTCGTCGCGAAGGTGGCGGGGCAGGTGAGGGCGGGCGGTATCGGCATCGTGGGCGCGTGTGATGTGGCGGTCGTCGCGGAGTCCGTGAAGTTCGCCTTCACGGAGGCGCGCATTGGTGTCACGCCCGCGGTCATCTCCCTCACCACCCTGCCGCACCTGACCAGCCGGGCGGCGAGCCGCTACTTCCTCACCGGTGAGGCCTTCGACGCGACCGAGGCCGCGCGCATCGGGCTCGTCACCACCGCGGTGCCCGACGCGTCACTGGATGGCGCCGTCGAGCAGATCCTGGAGACCTTCCGGGTGTCGTCTCCGCAGGGCCTGCGCGAGACCAAGCAGTTGGTGGCCTCTGGCCTGCGCGCGCGCATCGATGCCGGGGGCGCCGAGATGGTCGCGCTCTCCGGCCGGCTGTTCGCCTCCGAGGAGGCCCAGGAGGGGATGCTCGCCTTCCTGGAGCGCCGGCCTCCCGCCTGGGCCGCGCCGAAATAGGCTGCGGGGGCACCCGGTTCGACCCGACGCCCGAACGGGCGGAATGGAGCACACGATGTCCGCGATCCAGGCACCTCGGTCCCCCCGCATCAGCCGCGTCTCGCTGGGAGACGTCGTCCACCGGTCTGCATTGCGGTGGCCGGAGCGGACGGCGCTTGTCGACGGGGACCTCGAGTTCTCCTACGCGGAGCTCGACCGGCGCTCGAACGCGTTCGCGCACTACCTGCTCTCGCAAGGGCTGCCCCAGGGCGCGCGCATCGCGACGCTCTGCGGCAATTCGGCGCAGATGCTCACCGCGTTCGTGGGCATCTACAAGGCAGGGCTCGTCTGGGTGCCCATCAACACCGGCCTCTCCGTGGAGGCCGTCCAGTACATCGTCGAACACGCCGAGGCGACGCACGCCGTCGTCGACGCCGAGCTCCTCGCGAAGCCCGGGCTGCGGGCGATGCTCGATGCACTGGGCACCCGCATCATCGTCTGCGTGCCGGAAGGTCAGGCGGCGCCGGGCGGAGACACGGTCGCGTTCCTGGACACGCTGGAGGGGCAGCACGGCACGCTGCCAGAGGTGGACATCCAGAGCGGCCAGCTCGCGCAGATCATGTACACCAGTGGGACCACCGGCCAGCAGAAGGGCGTCATGCATTCGCATGCGTCGGTGCACGCGGCGCTGAGCGGGAACCTGTTCGAGCTGGGCATGCGGCCGACGGATTCCACGATCTGCGTGCTCCCGATGTTCCACTGCGCGCAGCACGCCATCGTGATGACGTTCCTGCTGGCCGGGGCGACCGTCGTCGTGCGGCGGGCCTTCGACCCGGGCGCGATGCTCGCGACCGTCGAGCGGCGCGGCATCACGTTCCTGCTGGGCCTGCCGGTGATGTACGGCGCGATGCTGGCGCACCCGGCGCGTCCGGCCACGAAGCTGTCCAGCCTGCGCCTGTGTCTTTACGTGATGGCGCCCATGGCGCGCACGATGCTCGTGGAGCTCATCGAGCACTTCTGCCCGGGCGGCTTCGCGCTCGCGTCGGGGCAGACGGAGATGTACCCGGCGACGACCATGTTCAAGCCGGAGCAGCAGCTCAAGCGGTTCGGCTCGTACTGGGGCGACTCGGTCGTGACGAACGAGACGGCCATCATGGACGACGAGGGCCGGCTGCTCGGGCGCGGCGAGGTGGGGGAGATCGTCCACCGCGGGCCCAACGTGATGCTCGGCTACTACAAGGACCCGGAGGCGACCGCGCGGGCGAGCGCCTTCGGTTGGCACCACACCGGCGACCTGGGCATGTTCGACGCCGATGGCCAATTGCTCTTCGTGGACCGCAAGAAGGACATGATCAAGACGGGCGGAGAGAACGTCCCGTCCATCAAGGTCGAGGAGGTCCTCCTGCGTCACCCCGCGGTGCTTCAGGTCGCGGTGGTGGGTCTGCCGCACTCACGCTGGGCGGAGGCGGTGACGGGCTTCGTCGTGCTCAAGCCTGGCGTTTCCGCCACGGAGGCGGAGATCAACGCCCACTGCCGCCAGCACCTGGGTGGGTTCGAGGTGCCGAAGGCCATCGTCCTGCTCCCGGCCATGCCGCAGACCAGCACGGGCAAGGCCCAGAAGTTCGTGCTCCGTCAGCAGTACGCCCGGCACTACGATGCGGGGCGTGACGACCCACAGACCCCCTGAGTCCGCCGCGCCGAAGAAGACCGTCCTGCCCGGAGTCGCACTGGGCTTCACCATCGCAGGCCTGTGCGTCGTCTGTCTGTGGCCGGTAGGGCTCGTGCTGGCCATCCTGGCGATGGTGAAGACAGGCAAGCCGGAGCACGCCGGGCGCAGGGGGCTCGCCATCGCAGCACTCTGCGTGGCGGGGTTGGGGCTATTCACCATCGGCATCCAGGCAGCCATCGCCATCCCCAACTTCATCCAGTTCCAGGCGCGCTCGAAGCAGGCGGAGTGCAAGATGAACCTTAGGTCGATCTTCACCGCTGCGAGGGTGAGCATGGTGGACGAGCAGCCCCTGGGCAGCTTCGAGGCGATGGGCTTCGAGCCGGGACCGCGCAATCGCTATGCCTATGTGCTGCGGATGCCGGAGGACGTCTTCCCCGTGGCAGGAGACTTCCCCGCGATCGATCCGGCTGAAATCCAGGCGGCGCTTGCGCGGGCGGGAGTGAAGCCCGGCGTGGAGGGGACCTGTCCCGACTGCGTCGTGACGGCCGCGTGCGTGGGCAACGTGGACAACGATGACACGCTGGACGTGTGGAGCGTCTCCACCGTCAACCGCACGGCCGCCAACGGCGAAGCCATTCCCCTCGGAGCCCCGTACAACCACGTGAACGACGTCCGGCAATAGCAGTCCCGGAGTAGGGTCCTGGGTTTCCTCCTTCCCCAGGTATCCATGGACCTCCGGCGATTCCTATCCCTCGTCGCGTTCGCCACGTCTTCGCTCGTGGCGAACGCAGCCCACGCGAACACCGTCTACGGCTTCTGGCAGGGCTCGGGAGGACAGAGCCCCTCCAGTCCGGGCAACCGGGTGTTCCTGCTGGATGCACAGACGTCCAGCAACCCGGTGACGTTCACGCTGACGTCGTCCGCGGATGCCTGGCTGTACCTGCTGGATGCGAACGGCACCGTCCTCGCGCAGGACAACAACGGCGGTGGCGGTACGAACTCGCGCCTGGTCGTCACGCTGGCCCCGGGCAGCTACCAACTCGTCGCCGCGACCGCGCTGTCGGGCCAGAGCGCCGAGTTCACCCTGGCGTCGGACTCCGGGGTGCTGCGCCATCCCAAGGCGCTGGAGGTCCGGCCCACGAGCCGCTTCAGCTGGATCTACGACGATCACGGCACCGGCGCGACGAACGACATCGCCGTCTGGCGCCCGGACCTCTCCCAGACGCCGGGCTTCTTCTCGCTGGGCGACGTGGCCATGCCGAACCGGGGACAGGCGCCCGCGACGACGTTCGTGGTTCGCGGCGAGGGGGACCTGCTCGCGCGTCCGTCCAACTACAACTGGATCTGGGACGACTCCGGCTCCGGTGGAACGCACGACGTCTCCTTCTGGGAGCCGGTCGCGCCCGCGGGCTACACCTGCCTGGGCCACGTCGCGGTGCTGGGCTACTCCAAGCCCTCCACGGACCTCATCCGCTGCGTGCGGAGCGAATACGTGCTGCCCGCCAATCCCGCCTGGGTGTGGGACGACAGGGGCTCCGGCGCGGACGACGACATCGGCGTGTGGCAGGCGGCGGCGCGCGACCACCGAGGCCTGCCCGCGTCCACCTTCGTCTCCCGCCCCAGCCACGGCGACACGGGTGGCAACCGCTACTGGGTCCTCAACAAGAGCGCCACGTCCAACGCGGAGCTGCGGGGCCTGCCCGTGGACGCGCAGATGGTGGCGGCGTTCGCGCCGCGCGTGTGGCTGCATCCGGACGAGGCCTACTTCCCGTCCTCCACTCAGTTCCACCTGGCCAACGTCCACGAGGAGAACGGCCACCTGGTGACGAACCAGGCGCTGGGCTGTGACTCCTGCACGGATCCGCAGTTCCTGGACGGCCAGCGCCCCAACCAGACGCCGGTGCCCGTCTACGCGCAGGTCATCACGCGCACCCAGGGCGGTCTGCCGACGAACGTGACGGACGTGCTGTATTGGAGCTTCTACCCCTACAACAATGGCAAGCGCGTGTGCATTGGCTGGTATTCGCCCTGGGGCTGCGTGGGCGGCTACTCCACCTTCGGCAACCACGTGGGGGACTGGGAGCACCTCACCGTGCGCTTCATCGACGGGCGCCCCGCGCAGGTCTACCTGAGCCAGCACGCGAACGGGCAGACCTTCACGTTCGGCGACAAGGCCGTGTTCCTCAGCGGCTGGCATCCAGAGGTGTTCTCCGCCAATGGCTCGCATGGCCTCTACCCGGACGCCGCGCGGCACATCTACGAAACCATCTTCAACGGCGACTTCCTGGCGGACGACACCGGCGCCGGGCTCGCGTGGGACACCTGGAGCAACGTGGTGATCATTCCATGGCAGCCGGCGGGGACGTACACGGGGTCGCTCGCCTGGATGAACCTCACGGAGTACTGGGGCAACCCCGAGTCCGGCTGCGACAACCCGACCGGCTACTGCGTGAACAGCGGTGGCCCCTCGCCGCTGCGCAACCGGTCGGTGTACCAGCCGGACTACATGACCCTGGAGTAGTCCTAGCGTCTGCCCAGGAGGCCGAAGGGCTTCCACTCCAGGATCTTCAGGTCGAACCCCGCCTGGCGCTTCTCGGCGATCCAATCCTCGAGGGCGCTCAGGGCGGAGGCCTCGTCATCGAAGTCCTGGCGCTCGTCGTCGCGGGTGACCAGCGTGGTGCCGTCCACGATGGCCGACGTGTACTCGTTCTTCGGTCCGCCGTACTTCGCGAACTCCCGTTCGAGCGGGCCCCGGCCGGGAACCACGGTCGTGACGCGCAGGAAGTCTCCTTCGTAGCGGGCCTCCAGCCGCCGCACCTCCTGTGCGGCGGCGTCGGAGGTCTCGAAGGCGAAGCGGAACGTGCGCATCGACCCGTTGTTGAGTCCCGCGTGGAACTGCACGATGGCGCCGAAGCGTTCGATCTCAATGAAGAGGTCGCCCCGCTTGCGCCAGAAGGTGACGCGCTCCGAAGCCCGCTGCTTCACGTCGAGCTCCGGGGGCGTCCCCTGTCCGAGGAACTGCTTCCCGTCGAAGATGTGCAGGGGCAGGCTGCTTGGACGCATCAGCCACACCTCGCCCGTCTTGCGCTGGGCGTAGACGACGTCCCTCGCGCGCGCGTTCTTCGACGCCTGGGCCGCGATGCCTGCGATGTCCAGGCCTTCGAGCTCCTCGGCGGTGGGTTCATCCGGCTCGCGGACCTGCTGGGGCTGGAGCGTGTCCGTGAAGACGGGCTCGCCCTCGTGGATGCGCTTGAACAAGGCGTTGTGGTGGATCTCCCCCAGATCGAGGTTCCACAGCTCGGGGCGCAGGAAGGTGGACGCGAGCGAGGCGGCCTCCTCGCCGGGGCGGCCGTTCTCCAGGTGCTGCTCGGTGTGGGTCTCGCCGTAGCAGGTGACGTCGTGATCGTTCTCGTCGAGGAAGCGCGTGGTGAGGTCACCCGCCACGACGAGGCTGTCGTCGTTGTAGATGCCCTGGATGGCGTCCCGGACCACGAGGTCGCCGAGCACCAGGAAGTTCCCAGACGTCTGGAGCCCCCATGCCGTGCAACGGCCCACGACCACCACCGTCGAATCCGGTCCGCAGTCCTCCAGCACGCCCGCCACCTCCAGGTCCCCGAGGACGACGAGGGGCGCGGTGACACGCAGCAAGCCGGCGGCCCGCGCGTTGCCCGTGATGACCCGGACCTCGGAGAGGGTCCCTTCGAGCACCGAGTCCTCGGGCGCCAGCAGCTCGCGCATCACCAGGGCCGCGAAGCCGATGGGCGACAGGGGGCCGGGACATAGCGCCTCCGCGACCTGGGACGGAGACCGCTGCGCGTCCTTCCGAAAGACAGCGGCGAGGTCCGAGACCGAAGGCTCACCGTGATGGGAGAGCGCTTCGAGGACGGCGCCTTCGAGCCGGGCGCGCACGGCCTCCGCGCGGGAGACGAACTCATTCTGGCACAGGCTCATGGCCGCGCATGCTACCCAGGTGCCCGGCCGGATGCCGCGCGAGAAGTTGCTTCGGTGAGTTCTCGCGACAGGGCGTGGTGGTGCACGGCCTTCGCTGTTTTCATGCGGGGCTCTGGCCGTTTGTAACCGGGCGAGGCGGGTACGTCCGGGCCCCGTGATGGGCCCGGACGCGGTTCATCCGCTGCGGCCTACTGGCAGATGGTTTCGTCCGAACACACGCACTGCCCACCGCCCGCGCCGCCACACTGGCGGAAGCACGAGCAGTCTTCGTTCATGCAGATGTTGGAGCAGAGGCCAATGGCCTCGGAGTTGGTGGGCATCAGCGCCCCGACGGCGCCACCAGCCACGACGCCCATCATGAACACGAACTTCGCGATTCCCTTGCGCATGTACGACCTCCCGGGTTGAACGGCCCGTCCATTCTAGAGACGAGTCCTCGATTGGACGAGGCTCGACACCCAGGGCCGGGAGCCGGTGCCTACGCCCCTTCGATGAAGCCTCCCCGTCTCATCCGAGGTGTGCCTTCCCGACCTCGCACCCATCCCCAAGGTCAGTGGCTCCCGAGGAGCTGTTTCTCGACCTTCCCCCGGGCCGGTGAGGGAGGTGCATGCAATGAAGGCATTCAAGGCGGTACTGCTGGGAACGCTCGTGTCGGCGCTGCTCGTTGGCGCGGGGTGCAAGACCACGAAAAGTGAGGGGATCGGCACGGGTGGCTCCGGAACGATGGAGCCAGGAATCGGAGGCAGGACGAACGTCGGAAGCTCCAAGGAAACGGAGGGATCCGAGACGGGCTCTGGCGACGTTGGCGGATCAGGTGCAGGGACGAACCAGGGGACGGGTGGTTCCAGCACGGGCGGCAGCTCCACCACCGGAGGTACCTCTAGCGGAGGTGGTACGAGCAGCGGCTCAAGCACTGGCAGCTCGGGTGATTGTGGCCCCGGTGGGAGTGGTTCGAGCACTGGCGGCTCGGGCTCGGGCTCGGGTGGCTCGGGCTCGGGTGGCTCGGGCTCGGGTGGCTCGGGCTCGGGTGGAGGCGACATGAGCCGCTGACCCTGACGCGCCGGGGACGCGCGATTCGCGTCCTCGGCTCTCATGTGGGTTGAGGGCATTGCCATGGGGCCAGGCGCCCGTGTGATGCCTGAAGCCCTGGCGTGCGCGGCTGCCTGCCTCGTTCTGACCGGTCCCGGACGCATCTAACGCTTCCCCGGGACACCTCCCGTGCGTATCACTGGCCTTCGTGCGCACGCCCACCGACCGTTACCTGCCACCTCCCGTTGACGCTTCCTCCTCCACGATGCTCCCTCGCGGGCGGGTGGTGGTCATCGCGCCCACGCGCGCCGCGTGCGAGACCATCGAGCTGGCGCTCGGGCTGGAGCTGCGCACGTACCTGGGAGAGCACCACGGCGAGCACCTCCTCGCGCTGGCCCGGAGCGGGCAGGGGTTCGGCATCGTCGCGGGCACCGGCACGGGCAAGACGCTCGCCATCCGCCCCATCGCGGAGGAACTCACGGGCCGGCGGCCCCTTCGGGTGGCGGTGGTCAACCGCGAGCGGGAGGCCACCGCGGAGACGCCGCTCGCGGACGTGGCCATCGTCACCACCGGCATCGCGCGGCGCTGGTTCCAGGGAGGCGCCATCCGGCGTGAGGACACGCTCATCGTGGATGAGATCCACCAGACCTCCGCGGAGCTGGAGCTGTGCCTGGCCCTGGGCAAGCGCTTGGGCTGCCGCTTCATCTGGCTGTCCGCCACGGTGGACCCGGCCTTCTACGCGCGCTACCTGGACAGCGCGGACGTGCTCCAGGTGTCCACCTTCGATCCGGGCAAGGGGGCCCAGGTGGAGGTGGAGCGCCGCAAGCCGCTGTCCTTCCTCGACGACGCCTTCCTCCAGGACGTGCAGCGGCAGGGGCGTGGCGTGGGCGTGTTCCTGGCCACGCGCGCCGGAGTGGAGGAGGCGGCGGCCCACGTGCGTGCACGCACAGCCGACGTCCATGCCGCGCACTACCACGGCGGCGAGCCGCTGCGGGCCATCCGCCCCTTCCTGGAGGGCACTGCGCCCCGGCCGTTCGTGCTCACGATGACGGCGGCGGGGCAGAGCGCGCTCAACGTGCCCGGACTGGACACCGTCGTCATCGACGACCTGCGCTTCACGAACGTGGTGGAGGGCGGGCGCAACGTCCTCACCCGCGTGCACCTGGGCAACAACGAGCTGCTGCAAATGGCGGGGCGCGTGCACGGACGCGTGGCGGGCGGGCGCGTCTTCATCCTCAGCGACCGGCTGATCCACTTCGCCTCGCTGCGGCCCACCGAGCCTGAGTTCCAGCTCGCGGGCGAGCCGGAGCGGGTGGCGCTCACCGCGGCGGCCTTGGGTGTGCGGGCGGATGAGCTGGACCTGCCCGTGCCGTTGGACCGCGCCGCCTATCGGAGGGCGCTCGCGAAGCTGGAGGCTCGCGGCATCGTGGACGCGGACGGACGGTTGTCCGCCTATGGCCGGGCGGTGGAGGCCCTGCCCGTGGAGCGTCCGTGGGCGGAGCTCATCGTCAACGCGGAGGACGCGCTGCTGCCGTTCCTCGCGGTGTGCAGCGCGGTGGAGTCCCTGCACCGGATGACGCGCGAGGAGCGGAATCTGGAAGAGGTGCTCGTGCAGGGCAGTGACCACCTGACCGCGTACAACCTGTACGCCGAGGCCTTCCGGGTGGCGGGCACGGTGGGGGAGGTGCAGGGGCTGCCGCGCCACGTCTTCGACCCGGAGAAGCTCGCGGCGTGGGCGGAGGGGAGAGGCGTGCTGGTGAAGGCCCTGGAGGACGCGGCGCTCGCGATGGCGAGCGTGTACCGGAGCGTGGGACTGGCGCTGCCCGCACGCATGCCGTTCGCGAGCTCCAGCATCCACCATCGCTTCTGCGACCTGCTCGCGCGCTTCATGCCCTTCGACCTGGTCATCGACGAGCGCACGTCCTGGGGTGAGCTCACCCGCGTGTCGAAGACGAGCGTGTGCGGCAACCTGGGCGCGGTGGCGGGCACGCTGCGCTACTTCGCCGACCGCAATGGCGAGTCGCAGGGCGCCATCGAAGGCACCCAGCTGCCCCAGTCGCTGCTGCGCCGCTACGCCCAACGTCACGCGGTGGCGCCCGTGTATGACGTGCGCTTCCGCTCGGTCGTGCTCGTCAAGCGGCTGGACTACTTCGGCTTCACGCTGGAGCAGGAAGTGGACGTGCTGCGCGCCTGGGGGCCGGAGCTGGCCACGGCGGCCCGGCACGCGCTCGCGGAGGCACTGGCGCGGGGCGAGGCGCCGCATCCCGCGGTGGACCGGCATCGGGTCGCCATCGCCGAGGTGCGCGAGCTGTGGCGGCGCTCGGGGGGAATCACCGCGCCGCTGGGGCATCCCGAGCTCACCGCGCTCTACGAGGCGCAGCTCGATGGCGTGGACACGCTCGATGACTTCCGGGAGCGCCCGCTGCGGCTGGACCTGGACGCGCTCGTGCCGCCCGCGACGCGCCGGGCACTCCTGGCGCTCCCGGACAACGTGGAGGTCCGCGAGCAGGCGGTGCCGCTGGAGTACGACGTAGAGGAGCTGTCGGACGGGGCCCTGCGGGGCGTGGTGCGGCTGCTCCTGCCGGAGAAGCTCGCCCGCACGTTGGTGGAGGAGGAACTGCCGGTGCTCGACCGCCCCCAGCGCTTCAGCGTGGCCCGGGGCCGGCGGGGCGTGCTCCAGGCCCGCTCGCTTCTGGAGCTCCAGGACCGGCTCGACCAGCCCTGGATGCCGGACGAAATCGCCGAGGCCACCCGCGAGCGTCGGCCCCAGGTGCAGGCCCCGGAGCGTGAGGGCAACCGGGGCCATCACGGCAAGGGCTCAACGTACGGAGGGCGGCGGGGAGGCGGCAGGCGGAGGCGCTGACCAGTCGCACGAGCCCGGGTTGCTCACAAAGCGGAGCGGTCCATCCAGGCCTGGAGTGCGCGCACGATGTCCTCCGGCGCGTCCTCCGGCGCATGGTGCCCCGCGCGATGGAGCGGGACGATTTCGAGGGACTGGAGATTGGCTCGCGCCCACTCGACGATGCTCGGCGCGTTGAGCCCCGTGTCGCCGAACGTCAGCAGGAGCACCGGCTTCACGGACGGCTGCGCGAGCCACGCGTCATAGTTCTCAACCACCGCGGCGACGTCAGCGGGCTCACCATCGATTGGAATCTCCCGAGGCCACTGCAGCACCGGGCGTCGCGACGCCGCGTCTGGATACGGGGCTTGGTAGATGGCCCGATCACCCTCCGCGAGCCCGCGCTGGACGCCGTTCGCGAAGGACTTCTCGAGGAACGCGTTCTGTTCGAGCACGAGCTGCTCACCGGCCCCTGGCGTGCGCAGGGCGCGGAACAGCTGCTCGCCCTGGGGAGGCCAGTCGCTCCAGCGCATGGGGCGGAGGAACGTCTCGAACACGGCTACGCCCCGCACGCGGTCCGGATGCCGCCGCGCCCAATCCAGGGCCAGCACACCGCCCCAGTCGTAGCCGACGAGCACCACGTCCCGCAGGTCGAGCGCGTCGAACCACGCATCGAGGTACCTCGCGTGGTCCTCGAACCGGTACGGGATGTCTGGCTTGCCCGAATCCCCCATGCCGATGAGGTCGGGCGCGAGGCAACGGCCCCGGCCGGCGAGCGGCGGAATGACGTTCCGCCACACGTGTGAGGACGTGGGGTTGCCGTGAAGGAACACGATGGGCGAGCCCGTCCCGGCCTCGCGGTAGGAGATGAACGAATCCAGGACCTGGATCTGGTGAACCATGGGCATGGGAGTGCTCCGGGAAGGAAGCGGTGGAGAGGCGTGGCATGCGATGAGCACGCCCGCGACGAGACAGCCGAGCAGTCTGTGCATGCACCCATGATGGGGAAGGGGACACCTCCCTGGTAGTGATGGTTCGTGAGGTCTAGGCTCACCAACCGTGAGCATTTCGATCGCCGCCCTCGACCTCAACCTCCTCCTGGTGCTCCACACCGTCCTCACCGAGCGCAGCGTGGTGCGCGCGGCCGAGCGGCTCCACGTCACGCCCTCCGCCATCAGCAACAGCCTGGCGCGCCTCAGGTCCGTGGTGGGCGACCCGCTGGTCACGCGCAAGGGCCGTGGCATCGTCCCCACGCCCCGCGCGCTCGCGCTGGCTCCCGCCATCGCCCGAGGCCTGCGCGAACTGGAGTCCGGGCTGCAAGAGGCCCCCTTCGAGCCGGCCCGCTGCACGCGCACCTTCACGCTCGCCGTCGCCGATGCGGGGCAGGTCACATGGGGACCGCGAATCGCCGCCCGGATGGCTGGAGAGATGCCGAACGCGCGCCTCTCCGTGGTCGGCATCGCTTCGCTCGTGGCGCTCGGGGACCTGACCTCGTCACAGGTCGACCTGCACATCGGCCTCGCCGGGCGGGGCGCGGGTCTGCACATCGAACCGCTGCTGGACGAGCGCACCGTCCTCGTGGCCCGCGACCACCCTGGACTCACGAAGCGCCTGTCCGCGCGTGCGCTCGGTGCGCTCCGTCACGTGGGCGTGGAGATGGTCCCGGGCAAGGGCTTCCGGGACCTCGTTGGCGCCGCGTACGCACGCGCGGGCATCCGCCGCGAGGTCGCCATGACGGTGCCCTCGTTCCTGACGGCGGCGGCAATCGTGGCCGCGACCGACCTGGTCGTGACGTTGCCGGCGTCACTCGTCGCGGCGCAGGGAGCGCGCCTGGGCGTTCGCTGTGTCAACGCGCCGGTCCCCGCGCACACCGTCAAGATGGCCCTGTGCTGGCACGACCGAACGCATGCGGACCCAGCGGCGAGGTACTTCCGTGAGCTGGTCCGGCTCGCGGTCCTGGCCGCGTGAGCATCAGAAGCTGAAGCCCACCCGCAGGATGTCCATGTTGATGTCCACGATGCGCCCGTTCCTGCGCGTATCACCCCACGGCAGGCTGTACTGGCCGCCGAGGTCCAGCTCCTTGCGCTGCTGGTTCCAGCTGTAGCCCACCGCCGCGCCGAGCACCGCGGCGAGATAGAAGTTCGTGCGTGCGAACGTCTTCCGGTAGCCCAGGTCCAGGCCCAGGGTGAGCTGGCCTCCCGTCGTGCTTCGATTGGCGGGCTCGCCCTTGTCTGCGTCGGGCCGGTCCTTCTCGTTGCTCACCATGCCGCTCAGCTTGGGCTGGAGGAAGAAGCCGTCGCCCCGTGCGCGGGGCCATGGCGTCCAGGCCACGCCCGTGGAGACCGTGAGCGCCCGGCCCGTGCCGCAGTTGCCGATGTCATCCGTGCAGCGGCGGCGCGCGTACCGGGGCGTGACTTCAATGACCAGGTCGGTCTGGTCCGACAGCTGGAGGTTCGTGCCGACAGGGAGCGCCACGTGGAGCGTGCCGCCCACGAGTGGCCCCGTCAGCAGGAGGGAACCGGTCACCAGCGGCGAGATCCAGAGCGCGTGCGCGGGCCGCTCTCCCACGGAGGGCCGCGGCCCCGGCGGCTCCACGGCCTGGGCCTGGGTCGCGGTGAGGAGAAGGAGCACCGGAATCAGCATCGCCTTGTTCAACGCATGCCTCCTGCTGCGAATGGGGACGGATCCTTGCTGGAGCAAGGGTCGTTCCACCCGCGTGGATGAGGCCCGCTCAGAGTGCCTTCGCGCCCGCGCACGACAAGGTTGTCAGAGCTCGCGCCCGCGGATGCCGGACACAGGTGTCACACGCGCCGTTCGGCGATCGCCGCGAGCTGCGCCGTGACGGTGCCCCATCCTTCGTGGAAGCCCAGGTCGTGGTGCATGTTTCTGTCCGCGCTGTTCTTGTGCATCACGTGGGCGCTGTAGTCGGTGCCCTGCGGATGATCCTTCAGCGTGATGATCGCGGTCATGAGCGGCATGCCGGACACGTCCGCGGGCCGCCAGCCGGCGACCATCACGTTCGTGAACACGATGCGCTCGAGCGAGTCGACGGCGAGGAAGCACGCGCTGAGGTGAGGCCCGAAGTCGCTGGTGGCCGTCTCGCTGAAGTGCGTCACCAGCGCGCCGCCGGGCCGCAGGTCCATCTCCAACACCTTGCACCGGGACGGCGCGGGCACCCACCACTGCTCGAAGCTGGCGGGGTCCGTCCAGGCCTTCCAGACGACAGCGCGCGGCGCCTTGATGATGCGCGAGATGCTCAGGTCGAGCTCGGGATTCAGGGCAGGGGCCATTCGATTCACTCCTTGGATGATGCGCCGGTGACGAACTGCTCGAGCCGGTCCGTGCGGGCCTCCCAGAGGGCCCGCTGAGCGGACAGCCACGACTCCACGGTGGCGAAGGGCTTCTTCTCCAGTGCGCACGTCCGCACACGCCCTTCCTTGTGCGTGCGGATGAGCCCGCTGTCCTCCAGGAAGTGGATGTGCTTCATGAAGGACGGCAAGGCCATGTCGAAGGGCTTCGCCAGGTCACTGATGCTGGCGGGGCCCTTTCCCAGACGCGCAATCACCGCCCGGCGGGTCGGATCCGCGAGCGCCTGGAAAATTCCATTCAGCGTTTCCGGATGCTTTTCCACGAGGCTAAGTAACGTCTTCAGACACTTAGCGCAAGAGCTAAGTGATGAAGTGGCCTTTTGTGATAGCCGGGCCCAAACCCCTGGAGGCGCAATGTCGAACTGGAGTACCTGGCTGTTCCCCTGCCTTGCCTTGCTGACACCTGGATGCATGCCATTGGAGGCGGACGACGCGCGGGAGCCGGAAGCTCAACAGCAGTCGTTGCCGGGCTCGGAGGTCATCGACTTCGCTTCCGCGAGCACGCAGGCGAACACGGACGCGTCGGGCAAGAGCGGTGGCATGGTCGTGCTCAAGACGAACAGCGCGAACTGCACGGTCGGCGCGTACGCGGACTGCTATGCGCAGTACATCGAGTTCAGCCCCAGCTACACGGGCTATCTGTCCTTCAATCTCTCCAGCCTCACCCAGGCCGCGCCCACCCCGGCCCAGGTCACCCAGCTCAGCCTGCTGACGAAGTACCAGGGGCCCGGCGTCGCCGCGTCCTACTACCAGTGGCAGCTCTACAGGTTCTCCACCTCCAGCTGGGTCAGCATCGCCAACTCGCAGGGGCGCGGTGACTGGGTGTGGACGCCGGCCCTGACGCTCGCGCTCCCCACCCCCGAGGTCGCGTCGAACTTCGTGTCGGGCACCGGCGAGGTCCGCGCGCGCATCCTCAAGGGCGCGGGGACGGACGCGGCGCAACTGGACAGCCTCCGGCTCCAGGTGGCGTGGGACATCTCCACGACGTGCACCGCTGAAACGGACGCGGCCTTCTGCGCGCGGCAGGGCGCGAGCTGCGGTCAGGCGAGCGGCACCGACAACTGTGGCCAGGCCCGCACGGTCGCGAGCTGTGGCGCCTGCCAGAGTCCTCAGACGTGCGGCGGTGGCGGCACTCCGAACGTCTGTGGTGAGGCTTCCGCCTGCACGGTGGCGGCCTTCCCCAAGGGCACCACCTGGATGTGGGACCTGGAGCACGACGCCATTCCCACCAACCTCAACGCCCAGGTCTACGTCGTGGACCTCTTCAATACGAGCATCGCGAAGATCCAGGAGTACAAGACCGCCGGCAAGAAGGTGGTCTGCTACTTCAGCGCGGGCTCCTATGAGGACTGGCGGGAAGACGCGAACCAGTTCCCGCAGGACACGTACTGCACCCCCGGGGAGAACTGCGCGCAGTCCGTGCACATCATGGGCGACTGGTGCACGGCTGGCGGCGGCTGTGAGTGGTGGTTGGATCACCGCAAGCAGGGAGTGCGGACGGTGATGACGTCGCGCATGCAGCTGGCGAAGAACAAGGGCTGCGACGCGGTGGAGCCGGACAACATCGACGGCTATTCGCACGACGACGAAATCAACTGCACCGACCAGGCCTGCTGGGGCCTGACGGCGGCGAACCAGCTCGAATACAACCGCTGGTTGGCTACCACCGCCCACTCCCTGTGCCTGGGCATCGCGCTCAAGAACGACGTGGACCAGGTCCCCGCGCTCGCGGACTCCTTCGACTTCGCCATCAACGAGGAGTGCCAGAGGTTCAACGAGTGCGGCGCGTACAAGACCTGGTTCACGAACAAGAACAAGGCGGTCTTCAACGCCGAGTACCGCAAGGACTCGAGCGGGGACCTCACCAACTGGACGTCGTGCACGGGCACCGGCGCGACCTGTGCCTGCGGTGAGAGCGGCTTCGCCCAGGGGGACATGCGCACCCTGGTCTTCAGCACCGCGTCGGTCCGTTACGACAACCTCCAGTTCACCTGCTGGTAACAGGGCGGGCCGGGGCGGTCCCTCCGCCCCGGCCTTCTCCTCAGTACTGGACGGTCGCGGTATAGGCGAAGTGGTCGGAGCCGTACTTCTCCAGGCGCTCGGCGGGACCGGTGCCGATGCCCACGCTGACGTAGATCTGATCAATGGGCACGCCGCTGACGCCCGCCGTGTTCAGGTGGTTCATCCCGGGGATGTCCTGCGACAGCGCGCGGTTGAAGTCGCCCACCAGGACGACGGGCAGCCCCCGGCCCCGCAGCTCCGCGACGACCTCGCGCACCACGGTGTTGTGCGTCCGCCAGCGCTCCTGCCGCTCCGGGTGCTCGCCGCTCCAGGCGCCGGAGATGTAGTGGGTGTTGACGAACGCCAGCTTCGCGCCGGTCGCGAGGTTCTTCAGCACGACCCAGTTCACGAAGCGCGACGGCGTCACGTCGGCCTCACCGCCGTGCGTGAGGCGGGAGCCGTCGCCTGTCTTCTCGAACTTGTTCTTGCGCCAGGAGATGGCGATGGAATTGCGCGCGTCCAGCCGGCCGTCACCGGGCCGGAAGTGGGCGTAGGCATCCATCGCATCGAGCTTGGAGTGGCCCTCCGCGGTGTCCACCTCCTGCCAGCCGATGATGTCCGCGAGCGGCCTCGTGTTCGCCTGCCCGTGCCACGTGTTGTGCGTCGCGACCGTGGTCGTCGTGGCGGCGAGCGCCGCCGGTGCTGTCTCCTCGGATGGAGCGGGCACGAGCCCCAGCGACAGCAGCAGGCTGAGGACGGCCGACGACAAGAGCTTGAGCATGGTTCCCTCGGAATGCGCGCCAGGGTCATTCCTGGCGCTTCCGTGGGAAGCTAGCTAAAGCAGTATTCGCTGAAAATACTGAGAAGAATGTTTCCGTCAGCCGAGGACGAAGTCCTTGGGGCGCAGCGGCTCCGGCTGGGGCTCGCCCAGCGATTCCAGCATGTTGATCTCCGCCGTGCGGGACATCGCGAGCAGGGGCAGATCGTTGGGAGCTTCTCCGAAGGGCTCCTCCAGCTCCTCGCTCAGGAGGTCCAGGCCGAAGAAGGTGTAGGCGATCATGGCCGTGAGCACCGGCGCGAACCAACCCATCGACTCGGCGAGGCCGAAGGGCAGCAGCAGACAGAAGAGGTAGGCCGTGCGGTGCAGGAGCACCGTGTAGGCGAAGGGCAGGGGCGTGAGGCGGATGCGCTCGCAGGCGGTGAAGATGCTCATCATGGAGTGCACCCGTTCGTTCAAGGCGGCCCAGGTGATGTCGGTGAGCCGGCCCTCACGGAGCAGGTGGGCAAGCTCCAGCTGGTGCTCGCGCAGGAGGGCATTCGGGCGGTTGCCGCTGCCCAGGACACGCGAGCGCTCGGGCTCCTCCAGGTGGCGGCCAATGGCCTCACCGGCGTCTTGCGAGCGGAGGTGCGCGGCGAGCGCGTAGGGGAAGGCGATGGTGCGGTGCACCAGCCTCCGCGCCGCCTGCCGACCCACGTCGGGCAGCTCGGCGCGTCCGTCGTCCAGCAGCGCGATGGTCGCGTGGGTGAAGGCGCGCACCTCGATGATGAGCGCGCCCCACTGCTTCCGTCCCTCCCACCACCGGTCGTAGCAAGCGTTGTTGCGGAAGCCGAGGAAGATGGAGAGCGCGATGCCGAGCAGCGACAGCGGCGCGGGCGAGGTGATGGGAAGCCGGATGTAGCCCTGCTTGAGCGTCAGGACGACCAACGTGGCGAGCGCCGCGACCCCCAACACATGAGGAAGGACGCGCGGGAGGATGGTGCCGCGCACGACGAACAGAAGCTTGAAGAAGCCAGGGCGGGGACGGACGATCACGAGGCGTGCCTCGTGCCCCAAATCCCCGGCTGCCGCAAGCGCTCCTCGCTGTGACGCCGGGAATGACCCTGGTTCATCCCGGGTGCACCGCCGCCCTAGACTGCCTCCCTCCTGGAGGCTGAATGCACCCGAAGAGACTTCACCGGTTCCCCATGTCCACGTTGCGCTCCCTGACCGTGGGGGTCGCGCTGGTGTGCGCCGCTGGCTGCTCGGACGATGAGGGCGTGGACGTACCCAACCCGCTGACCAACCCGAAGGACGGGCCTCCGGCCGGCAACCCGAACGCCGAGGCGACGTGCACCGTTCCCGCCGAGGCGGGGCTCGCGGACGTGTCCCGGCCCACCACCGTCGTCGGGACGGGGACGCCAGCCAGCTGTACCTCGGACGCCTTCGTCAGTGCCGTGGCGAAGGGTGGGGTCATCACCTTCGACTGCGGCCCGGAGCCTGTCGTCATCACGCTGGACCGGACGGCGAAGGTCTTCAACGACAAGGGGCCGGAGATCGTCATCGACGGCAAGGGGCTGGTGACGCTCAGTGGCGCGGGCAAGCACCGCATCCTGTACATGAACACCTGCGACCAGGCCCAGGTGTGGACGACCTCTCACTGCCAGGACCAGGACCACCCGCGGCTGACGATCCAGAACCTCACCTTCGTGGACGCCAGCTCCAAGAGTGAGAAGGAGTACGACGGAGGCGGCGCGGTCTGGGTGCGCGGTGGGCGGGTGAAGGTCATCAACTCCCGCTTCTTCAACAACCTGTGCGCGGACACCGGCCCGGACGTCGGAGGCGCGGCGCTGCGGGTGTTCGACCAGTACGACGACCGGCCTGTCTACGTGGTGAACACGACCTTCGGCGGCAAGGAGGGCTACGGCGGGGTCGGCTCCAACGGCGGCGGCATCAGCAGCATTGGCGTGTCGTGGACCCTCATCAACAGCCTCTTCTCCCACAACCGGGCCATCGGCAACGGCGCCAATCCCGCGCAGCCGGGCACCCCGGGCGGTGGCAGCGGCGGGGCCATCTACAACGACGGCAACACGATGATGCTGTCGCTCTGTGGCACGCGAATCGAACACAACGAGGTCAATGCGCACGGCAGCGCCATCTTCTTCGTGACCAATGACCACTCGGGCGACATCCGCATCGACCGTTCGGTCATCCAGAACAACAAGGGCGGCTCCTGGTACGTGACCTATCCGCAGATCTCGAACCACTCGGACACGCCCATCCGGGTGACGAACTCCACCATCGAGTGATGGGGTTCAGACGCTCCTCCGGAGAGCCCGCACCAACCGTGCCTGGAACTCCTCGAGCGTTGCTCCGGCGAGCGAGGGGTGCTCGAGCACGAAGTTGGGCCAGTCCAGCCTGCCATCGAATTCGAACGCCTCCGGATGGACGGGATCGATCCACGAATCCTGCTTTGCCTCGAACACGCGCTGGAGAAGGCCCGGTGGCAGGTCGGTGTCTTCCGCGAGGAGGACCGCGTCGTAGAGGTCCTTGCCCTGGGGCCAGAGATCATTTCCGAGCCAGAGCAGCTTCCACGCCAGGGACTCCTCTGGCGTGGCGACCTGGACCGGCACTCCCTCCACCGTGTGCCGGAGCGGAGACGAGAGCAGCTGTTCGTTGAACACGACGTCGACCTGGACCGAGTCACGGACGCGCCCCTCCCAGCTCCACGGGAACGTGAGCCGTCGGCCCTCGGCGCGCTCGTAGGTCCAGATGCCGTCCACTGGGATGCTCGCCGGATCCAGGTGGATGCCTTCAAGCCGCAGCGCATCCGTGACGGCCCGGGTCAGGTCCGACATGAGCTGTATTCCGTCGCTCGACTTCGGGCTCAAGGACGCGGGCGTGACGACGAAGTCGAGATCCTTGGCCGGCCGGGCGCGCCCGCCGTACCAGAGCTCGAGGACGACGCTTCCACGCGCGACGACCTGCTCACCCACGCGCATGCGGCCAATGCCCGCCAGGCACCGCCGCAGGAGCCGGGCACGGGCCTCACGGAAGCGGGCCGCCTCCGTGGGGTCCTCGAAGCGAGGGGGGCCCTTGATGAAGGCCGCGTCGTGGTGCTTGAGGGCCGGATCGAACACGTCTGGCCGGTTGTCGTCCTTCTCATAGCCCGCGGGAAGAACGCGCCGCGGCGATACAGGCTTCGTGGGGCCGCTCATCGGGATGTCTCCTCCAGCCAGCCCTCGTCGAGGGCGATGTTGTCGTCGAAGAGCACGCGCTCGCGCTCCACCTTCGTCACCGGGAGCCCTGCGTCCGCCAGGCGCGCCAGGAGCGAGTCGAAAGCCGCACCCATGGCGGCATCGTCCGAGGGACCGAACCGCTGGGTGAGGAACCGCTCCTGGACCCCGTCCGGTGACACCTTGTACGCGCTGCGGGACAGGTGGGCAGCCTGCGAGGCCGCGAGCTGCCCCAGGGCCTCCAGGTCGCGGGTGGCCACCCGGACGTGGTGTTCCAGGTAGACCGGTGCGGAAACCGCGAACGGGCCCTGGGACCACTGCGCTTCGACCTTGAGGCGGCACCGCCGTGCCCCGCAGGTGGAGAGGGCCTCGAAGGCCAGCGCCTCGGCGTGCTGTCGCGCCTCCACCACCGACGTGCCGCTGTGCAGGGTCAGCATGACCTGCCGGGGCGCCACTCCGCGCACGAGCTCGATGCACAGCACCTTCACCCCACGGCGCACCGCCCACGCGCGGAGCTCCGGCTCTGCTCCAGGAGGCAGGGCGATGGTGAGATGTGTTTCCAGGTGCATGGCGCGCAGTGGCTCGCGGAACGGGTTCTGGCCGGGACCGGAGCGTACCGCTGCGACGGCGCGGCGGTGGAGCCCCTGACACATGGAGGGCGCCGCACCGCGTGTCAACGCGTTTCAGTATGCTTCGCCCCGGTCTGTGTATCCGACCGGGGGGACTCATGACGGAACGACGTGAGTGGGTATTCGGAACGCATCGGGTGCATCTCGAGGAGCCCGATGTCTTGTGGGTCGACTTCCAGGGCTCCACGGGACTGGAGGATGCGAAGCGGCTGCTGTCCATCGTGCAGGAGGTGGCGGTCCAGGGGCCCGTGTTCGTCGTCGTGGACATCGACGGGTCCGTCATCGACAAGCCGGCTCGCGAGTACTTCAGCAAGGAGTCCAGCCCGGAGTGGCTGCGAGGCGTCGTCTACGTCGGAACCCAGCGACTGCAGATGGCGAGCGCCAAGGCCGTCGCCTTCGCGCTCTACCTCACGGGAAGGCTGAAGGGAGACGTCGAGTTCGTCACGAGCGGGCAGGCCGCGCGCGAGCTCATTGAACGCAAGCGCGCGAAGGCGGCGGCCCGCTAGCCGCGCTTCGAGGCATGGTGCCATCTGTTACATTCGGTGCCATGCGTGCATGGCTGTGCTTCTTGGTCCTGTTCTGCGCCCTCGGCACTCCGGCCCTGGGCGTCACGGTGGAAAGGGTGCCCCGGCCCGCCGTGGGCTCCTGGACGGTGGACCTCACTCCGTCGCACGTCCTCAGGCCAGAGGTGCGGGCGGAGGTCGACGAGATGGCCCGCTCGCTCAATGACCGTGGGCTGGGCCAGCTCATGGTGGTGATGGTGGACACCACGTCGCCCCAACGCTCGCGTGAGTTCGCGATGGAGCTCTTCAACCGCTGGGGCATCGGTCATCCCGGGAGGGACGACGGCGCGCTGCTCTTCATCGCGTACGCGGACCGCAAGGCGGAGATCATCCTCGGAGATGGAGTCGATGAGCCCGACGACCAGGTGGCCAGCGACGTGGTGATGGCGCAGGAGATCGTGCCTGCCTTCAAGCGTGGCGACCCGAACGACGCCGTGCGCGGGGGCGCTCAAGGCCTGAAGGAACTCATCGAGAACTCGCGGCTCAACAACCCCGTCGCCGTCGCCGACGCCCCGAGCGCCGCCAGTGACGACGTCGAGCTCACGGACTGGGACCGGGAGGCGTTCCTGAGCACTCCGCACATGGAAGTGATCACGGTGGAGGAGTCCTCCTCTTCGCCGAACGTCGGCCTCTTCGCGGGCGCCGCGGGCGTGCTCGGCGCGGCGGGGCTCGCGGGCAGTGCCTGGCTCCGCCGTCGTCCGCGCAAGTGCCGGACGTGCGGCACCCCTCGAGTGCGGCTCAGCGAGGCGGAGGATGATGCGCACCTCGACCCGGGCCAGCGGCACGAGGAGCAGCTGGGCTCCATGGACTACGACGTCTGGTGGTGCGCGCCGTGCGAGGACGCGGCCGTCGAGCGCTATGGCCGGTTCTTCTCTCGCTTCAAGCGCTGCAAGAAGTGCAGCTACGTGACGGGCAAGCAGACCTCGCGGACGCTGCGGAGCGCGACCTACGACCACGGCGGCGAAGTGATGGTGACCGTGCGTTGTGGACACTGCGAACACGTCTCCACCTCGCGCCACAGCACGCCCCGGCGCACTCGGTCCTCGTCGTCGAGTTCCTCGAGCTCCTCCCGCTCCTCATCGTCCGGAGGTGGGCGCTCGTCGGGAGGAGGCTCCAGCGGAAGCTGGTAGGACCCCCTGGCCGCTCAGGGCCGCGTCGGCGCCCAGAGGGCGCTGTGGGCCTCCGGCGCGTCCGGGGATTCCTCCGCCGTGTAGAAGTAGGCCGCGACCGTGGCCCGGCCCCGTCCTTCGGGACACGTCAGCGCGGCGGGGTGGCCGTGCCAGTGGGTGTCGCCGTGCGCCATCACGACCAGCCGATCGAGCACCGGCGCAATGCGGGCCTCGCACCGGGAGAGGTCGGCGTTCCACAGCTCCAGGTCGCCGCCCCACTCGGGCTCCCAGCCCGGGTTCAGGTAGTACAGCACCGTGAGCCGCCGTGTGAGCGCACGCATGCGATCGCGGTTGAAGTCGGCGTGGAGCGCCAGATGGCCCCCGCGCAGCGTGAGGTGCAGCCCGGCGCCCCGGAAGTGCGGATCCGCGATGAGCCCCTTGATGCCGGTGATCGTCTCCAGGAAGTCGAGGAACGACAAGCCCGAGAACTCCGCGAGCAGGTGCCGGAGCGCGCCGTGCACGCCCTCGAAGGCCTTGCGCTGAAGCTGCCCCAGGCGGGCCGCCTGCTCCGGATGATCACGGCGCAGCCAGGGGGCCCCGGTCGCGCCTGGGAAGACGCCGGCCAGCTCCGTCGCCAGCCGCTCTCCCAGGAATCCGTCGATGACGACGTGCGGATGGGGCCGGGCGGCGCCGTAGGTGTCGCGATGCGCCAACCCGAGCGAACGGAGCGCCGTCCGGCTGAGGAAGAAGCTCGGACCCAGCAACGGGCCTTCATCGACGGTTGCGACGCTCACGGGATCTCTTCCTCTGGGGGTTGCTGGCCGCCGATGATGCCATGCGCACGAAACGCACGTCTCTTCCGGCCTCACCCGGGGGCGTCGCCTTCGGTCTCGAGGAGTGCCGCGAGGAACAACGCATACGTCAGCTCGGCGACGGGCCGACGCTCCCGCCGGGCCTGGAGGCGCAGCGCCTTGGGCAGGGAGCAGGACTGGCCCCGTTCACCGTCGCGCATCTGGACATAGCCTCGCGGGGAGTAGCCCATCACCTGCCAGCCCATTTGACACAGCGCCCGGCTGAGGTCGTCGGTGAGCTGGTGATGGAGGGCGCGAGCGATGGGGACGGGGCGGAAACGCTCGCTCGACCAGCCTTCCGTGTCCTCGTGCCAGCCGCGCGCGCGCAGGTAGTTCACCTTGCGCGCGAGCGACAGTCCGCCGACGTGGCGCTCGAGCTTCATGGGGCCTCTGGGGAGCGGGCGCCGAGTATCCGCGGGGAAGGGCTCCCTTGTCTGGCGCTGCCATCTTCCACATACAAGTGTGCGACGCCAACAGGGTCTACGTCGAGGACCCTCTGGACGAAGCCGGCGACGTTGCAGCTCACGGTGATGCCGAAGGCGAAGGGCGCCTCCCTCCACGTGCACATGGAGAAGCTTCCAGACGCGGAGGTCCGCGAGGCCATGCGCGAGCGCTGGTCGAAGGTCCTCGCCGGGGTTTCCTGATGTCCATCGGGGCGGGGATTGACGTTGCGTCCACCCACCCTGTACCTCCGAGCCTTCACTGAAGAGACACCGCCTCGGCGGTGGAAGAGGGGGAGCACATGCAAGCCATGGCGAAGTGGGGGACCCTCCTGGTGGCCCTGGGGGTGGCCTTGGGAGCGTGCTCGGACGCGGGGCGTCCGGAGGCCGGAGCGTCCGCGAAGCAGGGCTCACGCGCGAAGGCGCTCGCGGCGGGGGAGGTCCGGCTCCTTCGCGACATCGACTCGAGAAAGGCCACGGCCAGCCCGTCCTACACCGAGTCCGCGTACCAGGCACTGCGCGTGGGGCGCACGCTCTTCTATGCGGCATCCGATGTGCGCAACGGGCTTGAGCTGTGGAAGAGCGATGGCACCCCCGAGGGCACGTCGCTGGTCATGGACATCCGGCCGGGGTTCAGCGACGGGAACCCGGACAACTTCGTGGAGCTGGACGGCCTCCTCTACTTCACCGCCACTGATCACTTCGGCAACGAGCTGTGGCGCAGTGACGGCACCTCCGAGGGGACCTGGCGGGTCAAGGACCTGCTCCCGGGGCCCAACAGCGGCGCGCCGCGCTTCCTCACCCGGGTGGGCCACCTGCTGATCTTCGCCCGCGAACGCGAGCTGTGGAGGAGCGATGGCACCGAGGCGGGCACCGTGCGCGTGCGCTCCTTCGAGGGCTCCATCTGGGGCACCGTGGGGGAGCTCACCCTCTCTGGCGGGACGCTCTTCTTCGCCGCGAACGAGCCGGGCTATGGCACCGAGCTGTGGAAGAGCGACGGCACCCTCGAGGGCACGGTCCTGGTGAAGGACATCATGCCCGGCACGGGACATTCCCAGCCCACGAACCTGCGGGATGTGAACGGGACGCTCTTCTTCACCGCGAATGACGGGGTGCACGGCAACGAGCTGTGGAAGAGCGACGGCACTCCCGGGGGCACGGTGCTCATCGCGGACGCGAACCCCGGGGCCAATGGCGGTCTGTACATCAGCTCGCCAGCGGTCGTGGGCGGGACGTACTACTTCGCGAACGACGGGCTGAACGGCGAGGGGAGCGAGCTGTGGAAGAGCGACGGCACTCCCGAGGGCACGGGGATGGTCAAGGACCTCATGGCGTATGACCACGGCAGCCCCGACTCCTTCATCGACGTGAACGGGGTGGCCCTCTTCACGGCCCAGGGAAATGGGATCGGGCGCGAGCTGTGGCGGACCGATGGCACGCCCGAGGGCACGGTGCTGGTGAAGGACATCCATCCCGGAGGGGCCTACTCCTTCCCCAACTTCCGGGTGGTGCTGGACGGGGTCCTCTACTTCGCCGCGGAGGACGGCGTGTCCGGCAACGAGCTGTGGCGGAGCGATGGCACGCCCGAGGGCACCTGGCGGGTGAAGGACATCAATCCCGGTTCCGCGGGCAGCGGCTTCAGCAAGATGCTGGTGCTGGACGGCCGCCTCTATTTCTTCGCCTACGACAGCGCGGTGGGCATGGAGCTGTGGACGAGTGATGGCACCGAGGCCGGCACCGTGCGGCTGACGGACCGGGGCCCCGGGACGTTCGACTCCACTCCCCAGTACTTCGTGGACGTGGGCGGCACGGTCTTCTTCTCCGCGAATGATGGCGTGCACGGCACCGAGCTGTGGAAGAGCGACGGCACGCCCGAGGGCACGGTGCTGGTGAAGGATGTGTCTCCGGGCCCGGCCACCTCGGGGGTGGGCGGGATCAGCCGGGTAGGGGAGACGCTCTTCTTCATCGCCCACACGCCGGCCACTGGCTACGAGTTGTGGAAGAGCGACGGCTCCGAGGCCGGCACGGTGATGGTGAAGGAGATCCGCGCCGGGACGGAGTGGTGTTCCTGCAACGTGCTCGGGGCCTACCAGGGGATGCTCTACTTCATCGCCAACGATGGCGCGTCTGGCGTGGACCTCTGGCGCAGCGACGGCACCGCCGAGGGCACGGTGAAGGTGAAGGACTGGCCCTACGACCTGTCCAGCGGCGCCATCCGCGAGCCCGTCCAGATGGATGGCATCCTGTACTTCATCCGCCTCACCGCGCTGTGGCGCACGGACGGTACAGACGCGGGGACGTGGATGGTGAAGCAGCTCATCGGTGATTCGAGCAGTGATTCCAACCTGCTCACCGTCGTGGGGAACCGGCTCTTCTTCCGCTCCTTCGACTACAGCAACGGCTCCGAGCTGTGGATGAGCGACGGCACGCCCGAGGGCACCGCGCGGGTGAAGGACATCTTGCCCGGTGTGAATGGCTCCAAGCCCTCATCGCTGGTGGGCATGAACGGACGCGTCTACTTCGCCGCGAATGACGGCGCGTCCGGCATCGAGCTGTGGACGAGCGATGGCACGCCCGAGGGCACGGTGAAGGTGAAGGACCTGGTGCCAGGGTTTGGCGGCTCCGCGCCCACGTTGCTGACGCGCGTGGGCGGGACGCTCTACTTCGCCGCCACCGACGCCTCGGGTGCCCCCGAGCTGTGGAAGAGCGATGGCACCGAGGCGGGCACCGTGCGCGTCAGGGCACCTGAACCGGGTCTCGTGGGCACCGGAGAAACGGTGCCGTTTCTCGCGCTCGAGCCCGAAGGCGTGTTGCTGTTCACCGCCGCGGAGGCAGCGTCCGGCGTCGAGGTGTGGAAGACGGACGGGACGGAGGCGGGTACCGTGCGCGTCACGGACATCGCGCCGGGGCCAGGCTCTTCGCGCCCGCGCATGCTCACGCGCAGCGGCAACCGCATCTTCCTCTCCGCGAATGACGGCTGGACGGGCTTGGAGCCTTGGCTCATCCCCCTGCGGGCGGTGACCGGCCCCGTACCGCCGACCGTCACCTGCCCCGAGGACGTCACCGCGGAGGCCACCCGTGCCGAGGGCGCGGACGTGAGCCTGCCGGAGGCTCGGGCCTCGGACGACACCGCCCCGCCGCGGGTGACGTACAGCCCTGCGTCGGGCAGCACCTTCCCGCCAGGCGACAACCAGGTGTCGGTCACGGCGCAGGATGAGGAGGGGCTCACTGCCACGTGTACCTTCCACGTGCTCGTCCGCGACACCACCGCGCCCCAGCTGACGTGTCCGGAGGACGTCTCCGTCACCGTCGAGGACGAGGCTGGGCACACCGTGGAGTTCCCTCCCGCCACCGCCGTGGATCTCGTCACGGCCTCCCCCGTTCTGACGTACAGCAGGGCCTCGGGCAGCACCTTCCCGCCCGGGACGACTCCCGTCACCGTCACGGCCGAGGACGCCGCGGGCAACCGCGCCACGTGTGATTTCCAGGTGTCGGTGAACGTGATGCCGTCCCCCTTCGATGCGGGGACGGAGCCGGACGCGGGGATGGAGTTCGACGCAGGGACGGAGCCGGACGCTGGCCCGCAGACGCCGGACGCAGGGACGGAGCTGGACGCGGGGACGGAGCTGGACGCGGGGACGGAGCTGGACGCAGGGACGGAGCCGGACGCTGGCCCGCAGACGCCGGACGCAGGGACGGAGCTGGACGCAGGGACGGAGCCGGACGCTGGCCCGCAGACGCCGGACGCAGGGACGGAGCTGGACGCAGGGACGGAGCCGGACGCTGGCCCGCAGACGCCGGACGCGGGGACGCAGCCGCCGGACGCTGGGACGAAGCCGGACGCGGGTGTGCCACCCCTCTCGGATCCAGAGGGCACGGGGTGCGGATGCGCGGCGGGCAGTGGTGCGCCCGTGAGCGCTGTCTGGGGGCTGCTGGGGCTCCTCGGCGCGATGGCCGCCCGGCGGCGCTCCATCTCCTGAGCGACCTCTACAGGCGGAACTCCTTCTCCAGCAGCTCCGCCGCGCGCGCCGCTCCAGCCTCCGCGCGCAGCTCCTCCCGAAGGGCCGCGAGCCGGGTCGCGACGGCCGGGTCCTCCGTGAGCTGAAGCAGCGCGGAGCGCAACGCGTCGGGCGTGGCGTCCTCCGTGTCGATCCGCCTCGCGATGCCGATCGCGACGAGCTGGTCGGCATTGGCGAACTGGTCCGTCGCCTGAGGCACGGCAATCATGGGCACCCCGCAGAACAGGCCCTCCTGCGAGCCGCCCATGCCCGCGTGGGTGATGAACGCATCCGCCTGCTCGAGTACCGCCAACTGCGGCACCCAGCGGTGGACCTCGACATTGTCTGGAATTGTTCCCAGGTCCTCCATCACCACGTGCTTGCCGATCTGCAGCACGACGTGCCAGCCGGGAAGCCCTCCGAAGGCAGCGAGGCACGCGCGGTAGAATCCGGGCTGGCGAGTGAAGGTCGAGCCGAGCGACACCAGCAGCACCTTCCGCGTGCCTGGGGGACGCTGCCACGAGCCCTGTGCCGAGCGATCCCCGAAACACGGCCCCACGAAGGTGAAGCGCTTGCGGTCCACCCGGTCCGCCTGGGGTTGGAGCGCTCGCGGAATGAGCACCAGCCCGCGCGCCGGCTTCCCGACGAAGAGCATGGCATCCGTCTCCGCCACGCCGCACTCCTTCAGCCAGGCGGAGTAGCGCTGGCAATGCGCCACGGCGCGCGGCTCGGTGCGCAGCATCTCCACCATGGCGGCCATGTGCTGGAACCACCAGTGCATCCGGTCCTGAGGCGGCCGCATCCAGATCGAGCGCATCGACGCCCGTCATGCGAAGGCACGAACGTCGATGCAGGAATGGGGGCGCTTCGAAGACGGCTCGTCGATGCGTGTCGCGGGGACCTACTTCGACGAGCTCGTGAACACCGGCGACGGGCGCTGGCGCTTCACGCACCGGCGCTTCGTCGCGCACTACGCGGATACGGAGCCCGTGCCGGGCACGGTCTTCCCCGTGGGCCGCTGAGGTCCCCTGCCGGGTCCCGCGCCCCCGTCAGCGCGTCTTCTGCTGGTACGCCTTCACCAGCGCGTTCATGCGCCGCCCGCTCGGGTCCTCCTTGCGAGGGTCGGCGACGACGAGCACCCACTTGCCCGAGACCACCGTGGAGCCGACGGCGTCGCCGATGAGCGCCCAGCCGGCCTCCTCCGCTTTCCTGGCCTGCTCCGCGCCATTGAAGTGGCACACCGTGGCCTCGAGGCCGCTCACCTTTCCGGCGTGACACCTGCCGCCGGGCAGCTTCTCGCCGACGTCGGTGAAACCGGAGGGCGACTCACCCGCCGCCCTCCATGCGTCCAGCACCTCGTTCACATTGCTGGAGCAACCCGTCAGCAGCATCGCTCCCAGCACGAAGCTGATGCGCCGCATGCTCAGTCCCACCCCTTGTGCTTGTGTTTGTGCTTCTTGTGTTTGCCATGGCCATGGTGGTGGTCATCATCGTCGTCCTCCCGGATGATGATGACCTCGCGAGAGGGCGGAGGCGGCCTGCCTCCGACCTTCACGTCCACGTCCACGTTCACGCCCACCTGGATGATGGGGCCGTGGTACTGGGGCGGCGGCGCGAACGTCACCACCGGACGCGGCACGTTCCAGCCGCGATAGACCGTGTTGACCCGCACCCGCTTCGGGTTCTCCCGCTGGTACGCCTCGGGGTACTCACCGGCGTAGTAGTGGACGTCCTCCTTGTCCACGAACTCCTGGTGCGGCGGTGGCTCGTAGGCGTGGTAGTGCGGCCCGTCGTGATAGCAGTACTCCACCACGTCCACGTCCACCTGGATGTCGACGAGCACGTTGAGCACCACCGGATGGTGCCCGTAGTAGGAGTGCCGGGGGCCCTCGTAGCCAAAGGGCGTGGGGTCGCCGATGAAGACGTAGACGTTGTCGCGCGTGCGGTAGAGCGTGTCCGCGTACAACGGCGCGGCGGAGTGCACGTGCATGGATTCGAGGTGGCACAGCCCGTCCCCGGGCTGCCCGGTGCGCGGGTGCATTCCCGCGTATCTCCACTGCTTCGCCTCGGCCGTGCTGGCGGCCAGGAACAGCAGCGCAGTGGCCAGAGGGGCCAGATTCCTGTGTGACATGGTGAGGGTCTCCCTGGAGACGGGCACGCTCCAGCCACTCCCTGACCCGGACCACCCGAGGGCGATCACATCCAGGCGCGTGGCCCGCCTCCGCTGTGTCCGGAGAGGTACTCCACGCGCATTCCGGCGACAGCGGGCACGAAATTTTTCGGTGCCGCGATATCGCTGTTGATCAAGAGGCTGTCTCGACTTTCGAACCTGCCCTGGCGTGCGCGGCCGGGGCTGGACACTTCGTCTGTCCAATCCCAGACGGCACGATGGAAGGAGGCAAGCGTCCAGGGCACGCGGGGGTCCGGTCCTGGATGGGCGGCCATTCCCGTGGGGGCATTGGGAGGGTCCGCTTGCGCCCATACCCTTTCAGGCCACATCGACCTGAAGCGAGGACCCCCGATGTCAAACCCCCGCTGCTCGTGCCGCTCTCGTTGGATCCGTCTCCCGGTCTTGATGCTTTCGCTGCTGCTGTGCAGTGCATGTGAGGCCGTGGGCCGGATCGAGTCCCCTGAAGTTCAGGCCCTTCCCATGGAGCCTGCGTCCGCCCCCGAAGAGGATGCGCTTCCCCCGACGCCCCCCACGCTGCCTCCGACTCCCGCGGGGCTTCGGCCCGTCGCGGTCTGGGAGGGGATGTTCGTGGAGGAGTGGGGCCGCGAGCACATGCAGACCTTCCTGCCCTGGAGCAACTCACGCGACAGCTGGGACTTCTACAACCTCGCCTACGGCCTGGACGCCAACACCTCGATGTACCGGGCCACCGGGAAGCGGGCGTACCTGGACCGGGCCCTGCTCTACGTCAACAACCTGGTGGCCTCCGCCCGCGTCTCCTCGGCGCTTCCCCAAAGCCAGTTCAAGGACGGGTACCTGGGCTGGTCCTCGTCCCTGTCAGCTCCCGCCGGGCAGGAGGTGCCGCTCTATGAGAGCTATTGCTGGCGCTATGTGACGCGCATGCTGCGCATCATCCGCGAGACGCCGGACCTCTACGGCTCTGGCAACTACCGCAGGCAGTACGACCGGCTGCTGGCGTTCACGGAGCGGAACATCTTCGACAAGTGGTTCCTGCGCGGGGCGAACGACTTCGTCTACCGCAACCGCACGCACATGGCCGCGCACTGGGCCTTCATCGCCATGGACCTGTCGCGGATGACCACCGACCCGGAGCGGAAGGCCCGCTACCTGGAGGTCTTCAGCAACATCAACCACGGCATGCCGAACTTCCCGTCCTCGCTGCGCGACAAGATCGCGCCCAACCCCGACCACCCGGCGGCCTGGTTCTGGAATGACAAGTGGGACACGAACGCCCAGCCCGGCCAGGACGTGGCGCACGCGAACAACGTGCTGGCCTTCATCGTCGAGGCCCACGACGCGGGCATGGAGTGGACGGACGCGGACATCCGCAGGTTCGTCGCGACGCTCAACACCGTCATCTGGCCCTCGCCCAAGGTGTATGCGGAGTTCGTGGATGGCACCGGGCCGGGGGATGGCTGGTTCAACGACGGGCTGATGAAGCTGGGCCGTTACGACGTCAACCTCCAGCGCCGGCTGGAGCAGCACCGCGTGGGCCAGAACAGTCAGTTCTTCGCCAACGGCGCGCTCAACGTGCGGATGCTGTCCGAACAGGCTGTGCAGTAGGTGGGGGAGGGGGCCCCGTCCTCGGACAGAGGACGGGGCGCGGTTTCGGCACTGTCAGCGGGTCGCGCGGGCCGCCGGGAACATGCGGACCAGCAGGGCCGCCAGCGCGGAAGCCGTCGCCAGCAGCGTCACGCCCACCCAGCCCCAGTGGGCCAGCACCAGGCTGCCGCTCGCCGCGCCCACGGACATGCCGATGAACACGCCGGCGAACAGCAGGGCGTTGAGGCGGCTGCGGGCGGCGGGCTCGATGCCGAAGACGAGCGTCTGGTGCGCCACCAGCGTCACCTGCGCACCCAGGTCGAAGCCAATCGCGCTGGCGCCAATCAGCCACAGCCGGTGATGGGGCTCGAGCCACGGCGCCGCGAACATCGTGGCGAAGGAGAGGACGGTCAGTCCGGCGCCCAGGCGCGTGACGACCTCCGGCCCGTAGCGATCCGCGATGCGGCCCGCCACCGGAGCGCCCAACGCCCCCGCCGCGCCCGCCAGACCGAAGGCACCCGCGGCCGCGCTCCCCAGGTGGAACGGGGCACCATGCAGCATCACGGCGAGGGTGGACCAGAACGCGCTGAAGCCAATGGAGATGAGTCCCTGGGCCAGCGCCGCCCGGCGCAGGGCGCCATGCTTGCGCCACAAGCCGGCCAGCGAGCCGAGCAGGGCGCCGTAGGAGAGCGTGTTGGTCGGATGGAAGCGGGGCAGGCCGCGCCAGGCCGCCACTCCGACGAAGGCCACGCTGGCGGCGGCGACCATGAACATGGCGCGCCAGCCGAAGCGCTCGGCGACCACGCCGCTGATGACGCGGGACAGGAGGATGCCGAGCAGCAGGCCCGTCATCACCGTGCCCACCACCTTGCCTCGCTCTTGCTCGGGGGCCAGGGTCGCCGCGGCCGGCACGATGTCCTGCGCCACGGTCGCCGTCAGGCCCACGGTGAAGCTGACCACCAGCAGCAGCTGGATGTCCGGAGCCAGTCCGCCCAGCAGCAGGGCCACGCTCAGCAGCGCGGCCTTGATGAGGATGATGCGGCGCCGGTCGAAGCGGTCACCCAGCGGCGTCAGCAGCAGGATGCCCAGCGCGTAGCCCAACTGCGTGAGCATGGGCACCAGCCCCACCGCGGTGTCGGAGGCGCCGAGCGTGGCCCCCATCACCCCCAGCATCGGCTGGCTGTAATAGATCGCCGCCACCGACAGGCCGGCGCTCGCGGCCAGCAGCAGGCGCAGCCCGTGCGACAGGGAGCCACTGGCGGCGGAGACCGGTGAGGGGAGGGCGCCGTTTCCGGCGGTTCCATGTACGGCGCGAATGAAGGACATGATGGTCACCTCGGGTGATGCGCGATGAGGTGACAGTGCGCCAGAGGAGGAGGGGACGGTAGACGCCTGCTCCGTACAGCGGTTATACGCTTTGCGTATCACCATGCCCAACCCATTGAAGCCTGCCCGTCGGCGTGGGTCGCCGCCGAAGATTCCCGCGTCCGCCAGCGCCGACCGGCTGGAGCTGATGCAGACGTTCATCCGCATCGTGGACGCCGGGAGCCTGTCCTCCGCCGCCGCGCAGCTGGGCACCACGCAACCGACGGTGAGCCGCCGGCTCCAGGCGCTGGAGCGTTCACTGGGGCTGCGGCTGCTCCAGCGCTCCACCCACGCGATGAAGCTCACCGAGGACGGGACGCGCTGCTACGAACGGGCGAAGGAGCTGCTGGCCAGCTGGGACATGTTCGAGTCCGACCTGCGCGGCGCGAGCGACGAACCCGAGGGCACCCTGCGCGTCGTGGTGCCTCACGCCTTCGGTCAGGAACTGCTGGTGGACCCGCTGACGGAATACCTGGGCCGCTACACGCGGGTCTCCGTCGAATGGCTGCTGCATGACCGGCCGGTGGACTTCATCGCGGACGGCATCGATTGCGCGCTCCACGTCGGCGAGGTGAAGGACCCCAGCGTGGTGGCGATCCGCGTGGCCGAGGTGCCTCGCATCGTCGTGGCCGCGCCCTCGGTGCTGACAGGGGGACGCGTACCGGTGCATCCCGACGAGCTCGCGAGGCTGCCCTGGCTGTCCCTGCGCACGTTCTATCGCAACGAAATCTCACTCACCCAGGTGGCCACCGGTGAGGTCCAGCCCATCGTCTTCCAGCCGCGCGTGAGCACGGACAGCCTCTACGCCATGCGCAGCGCCGCGGTGAAAGGCCTGGGCGTCTGCGTGGGCTCGTCCTGGGTGCTCCGGGAGGACCTCCAGCGCGGCCGGCTCGTGCACCTGGTGCCGCGATGGCAGGCGGCTCCGCTGCCCATGTACCTGCTCTATCCCGCCGCGCGCTTCCATCCGGCGAGGCTGCGCAGGTTCGTGGAGTGGATGCGGGAAAGGATTCCGGCGGCCCTGGCGGTGGCCACTCGCACGGGATGATGCGGCGTCTATCTGGCGGTGGGCACGAGGCCGTAGAGGGTGGTGACCTCCTGGGAGCGCGCGGCGTGCAGGGGGTCCGCCTTGTCCTTCGCCTTGGAGTGCCGTGCCGGGGTGGACTTCCGCCACGCCACCGTCAGGCCGCAGCGCTCGAACTGCTCCTCGATCCACCCGGCCGGACGCAGGCCCAGCAGCACGGCCAGGTCCGAGAGGATCAGCAATCCCTCTCCCCCCGAGTTCAGCGCGGCGGGGAGCCCTTCGAGGAAGCGGCGCAGGAACTGGCTGTCCTCGTCGAACACCGCGCGGTCCACCCGGTTCTTGGGAGGCTCGGGAATCCACGGCGGGTTGCAGACGACGAGGTCCGCCTTGCCTTCCGGGAACAGGTCCGCCTCCGTCACCTGGAAGCGCTGCGAGAGGCCAAGCCGCTCCGCGTTCTCCCGTGCGCACGCCACCGCGCGGGAGTCGCAGTCCGTGGCCTGCGCGGACGCCGCTCCGCGCTGCAGAAGGAGGAAGGACAGCACGCCGGTGCCGGTGCCCACGTCGAACACGCGCTTGCCCTTCACGTCCGGTACCGCCGCCAGCAGCTCCACGTAGTCCGTGCGCGTGGGCAGGTAGACGCCGTAATGCGGATGGAGCAGCCCCTTCAGCCCCGGGACCTCCAGGCCCTTGCGTCGCCACTCCGCGGCCCCGAGCATGCCGAGCAGCTGCTTGAGCGGGACGACGGTGAAGTCCTCCGTGGGCTCCCCCCAGACCTGCCGGCACGCCTCCGCGACGTCCGGCGCGCGCGCGAGGTCCAGGCGGTAGCCTCGGTCCAGCGCGACGACGATGCGCGACAGCGTCGCATGCTCCAGCTGCCGCGCGCGGCGTTCGGCCCGGAATGCCTCCAGCGGTGAGCGGGCCTGCCAGGGCCGTTCGAGCCGCCGGCCCAACGCGCCCAGCAGCTGCTTCGCGTTGTGGAAGTCGCCGGAGTAGCGCAGGAACTCGCCCCGGCGGACGCGCTTGAGCGCGGTGTCGGCGCTGAGGCCGTCGTCCACGGGCGACAGGCGAGTGGGCGCGGGCTCGTCACTCTCCGAATGCCAGGTGAACGCGGCTTCGGGCGGAAACTCGAACGGCGAGGCGGTGGGGCGGCGGGGGCGATCCATGCCCCTGGGGTAGCACGGTCAGGACTCACGGCACAGCCGGTCCACGAACTTCAGCATCGTCGGCAGGCGCGAACTCCCGTGCATCCGCCGGATGTGCTCCGCGGCGGTCGCGGTCTCCATTCCAATGGCCGTGACGAGCAGGGGCCGCAGGCTCCCTCCCCGCACGATGGGCAGCGCGGGCCCGGTGGTGACATAGGGTGTCTTGGCCACGCCGATGACGGGCACCGTGCGACAGAGCGCCTCGTACAGGTGCGCTCCCAGTCCGGGTACGTTCTCCCCGAGCCACACGTAGCCGTCCACGACGATGGCCTCCAGCGGTTCCTGCACGTCGGCGAGCACCCGCAGCAGGTGCGGCAGCTCGCGGCGGTAGAACTGACCGGGCTCGTAGGGGGCCGCGATGGGGCCCCGGTCCACCAGGTGCCCGGCCTCCTTGGCGTCCGTCCACCCTCGGAAGAGGACACACGCGGCCACGGTGACGTCGGGGCGGTAGTCCACGTCCACGCAGGCGAGCATCCGGGTCTCCTTGGGCACCCCAAGCTACAGCTGATCCACCGGACACTGGAGTCCTCAAATCAAGGTTGGGTATTTCTTGATTTAGAGCTTTTGCTGTTAATGCAAATTCCTTGCCGGAGGGGTCCAGATGATGAGGCGTGCGGTGGTGTTTCAGGCGGCGCGTGGGCGGACGCGGGCGACACCTGGGCTCAGTTGGATGACGTGAGCCTCACGCGGGGCGCGAACCTGGTGGCGCAGGGTGGCTTCGAACAGCAGTCGTCCTCCACCGCGACCTCGCCCTGGTACGTGCAGGGCAACGGCGGGGTCGACCGGGGGTTGGGCTTCGCGCGCACGGGCGCCAACAACGGCTTCGTGCGCAACAACACCGGCTGGAACGCCCTCAAGCAGGAGGTCGCGGTGACGCCCAACACCGTCTACACGCTGACGGGTTGGGTGAAGACGTCCTCCAACCAGAATGACGGCTACTTCGGCGCGCGCATGCTCAACGGTGGCCCCGTCCTCAACGAGGTGCACCTGACGCAGCCGTTGGGCGGCTACGCGCTCCAGTCCGTCACCTTCAACTCGGGCGCCAACCACAGCGTGGAGGTGTACGCCGGAACCTGGGCGAACGCGGGCGACACCTGGCTGCAGGTGGACGACGTGGCGGTGGTCCGCGACTGAAGCCTCGGGATGCAGGGCACCCCCGTGCCCTGCATCAGCGGGTGCGCTTCCGGACCAGCAACTTGTCGAACATCTTGTTGCTGGCGCTGTTCGAGAAGTCGAACTCCAGCGAGTCCGTCACGCTGCTGTTGCTCTCGATCGTCGTGAATCCATGTTCGAGGCTGCCGCTGCTCTTGGTCGACATGTTGGTGTCGCCGAAGAGCGCCGCGACCTTGCCCTTCTTCAAGAAGGCGCCCACGCTCTTGTTATTGGCCTGGCTGTTCAGGATGTGGCACCCCAACAGGGTGCACTCTGAATCCGTGCCGGATCCGCTGACGATCTTCGCGGCGTTGCCCAGGTCGGTCTTCCCGACCGAAAACGCGTAGTGGGCCGACAGGGAAGGGTCGTGGATCAGGGTGATGTCATTTATCCCCGACTCCTTGTTCGTGTTGTTGGTGTGGCGGAGCCAGCTGGAGTCGACGCTCTGCGCAATCAGCCGATTGGTTTCTTGCAGGCCCGTCTCGGCGAGGATGATGACGTTGATGCCGGGCTCGTTGATGACCAGCTTGGCCAGCTGCTCCGTGAACCCCACCGCGTTTCGCAGGGAGAAGCTGCGGATCGGCTCCGTGAAGGGCAGCATTCCCCCCGAGGACCGAACGGCGGTCGAGCCGGAGAACTGGCTCGTGGCATCGAGGGACTGATAGTAGATCTTGAGGTCCGGTTTGCCGTTGACCTTCGCATGGATGAGCAGTCCATGGTGGTCGCTGAAGACGGCGCTGGAGAATCGGTTGACGAGGCCGCTGAGCGCGACCTCGCCCACCTTCGTGTCCTTCTTGCTCAGCAGCGAGTGGTAGCCGTCAGGGCTCTGCTCGAAGGTCCACTCGGCGTAGGTCCGCGTGACCGGGAACGTGATGGGCAGCTGCCTCACGTCGTCCAGGTCCAGGTGGAACTGCATCGTGACGATCATCTCCCGCAGCTCGTACAAGCAGTCCAGCAGCTCGTCGTCCCGGGAGGGCGCATCCGTGACGGTGCCGAACCCGGTGGGAGGTGATTTGGTGAGCAGCTGCTCCCTCAGGCCGGCGTTGAGCGTCCTCAACTGACTCTTGACAAGCTGGATGCCGAGCGCGGTCGCCTGGCCACGCTTGACGAGGGTGTCACGGGACCGGAGCCGCTTGATCCACTCCTGACGGTAGTCGGGGTCACTCGACTTGGACTGCTTGTCGATCTTCTTGGTGACGTTCCCCTTGGTGTCCAGCGTGTACGTGCGCTTATCGGATTTTTGCTTGGGCATGAGGTCCTCCCTTGCAAGCCTATCGCGCTTCCGGGGGCTGGCCGCGTCGGGGTGACGATCAGCCCTCGGCGGTCTGGGGCTGCTCGCCGTCCGGGCGCCCGTCGCGACACACCTGGGGGGCTTCTTCGGTGGACATCACCGAGGTCGTGGGCTCGGAGTTCACGCCGACCGTTTCGACGCAGCGGTAGTTCGCCGCACCGCAGTTCGTGTCCTCGCCGTTGACGCTGCAGGCGGTCTCGCAGAGCGGGAACCTCTGCGCACAGACGATGCTGCACGGGGTCTCCGCGGCGAGGGCCGTCGCGGAGGTGAGCAGGAGGAGGGCGGCGGCGAACGGGGTGGGGATGCGCATGCGGAAGCTCCGGTGGAGAAGGGGAGCGTGGATGCTCGCCCCGGACATGCCGCGTGGGGAATCGTGGCAATCCGCTACTCGGCGGAAGCGCGGACGAGGGGCGCCTTGCGGCGGCCCCGTCCTCAGCGAGGTGCACCTGACGCAGCCTTTGGGCGGCGACACGCTTCAGTCGCTGTCCAGGGCGCGCAGGCGTTTCGTGAGCTGCTCCGCCAGCGTGGGGACCTGGGGCTCCTCCAGGAGGGTGAGGTGCGTTCCCGGTACGTGGCACACCGAGATGCCTCCCGGGAGCCACGCCTTCCAGCCTTCGTCCTCGGCCCGGGTGGGATCGTTCGCGCGGACCGCGGCGCGGAAGAGCTCGACGGGACCTTCGTAGGGGCCGGCGGGGATGTAGCCGCGGTTGGCTTCACCGAGCCGTTCGTGGACGGCGAAGAGGCGCTCAATCTGTCCCGGCTCCAGTCCGCCCGCGGCGGGCAGGTTGCGCAGCAGATGGATCATCCGCGAGAGCAACGCTTCGCCATGGAGGCTTTCCAGTTGCTCGAGTTCAGAGGCGGGGACTTCATGGACGGGGAGCCCGACCATCTTGCCGAACGCGGCCAGTCGGATGAGCGGCGGCGGCTCCGGATCCGGTTCGCCCGAGGGCGCGATGCTGTCGAGCAGCGCCAGGAACTCCACCTGTTCGCCCAGGGCCTGGAACTGTCGCGCCATCTCGTAGACCACGAGGCCGCCGAAGGACCAGCCCACGAGCCGGTAGGGGCCGTGGGGCTGCACGCCGCGCACCTGCTCCAGGTAGAGCCGGGCCAGGGGCTCCATGGAGGTCGGCGGAAGGTCTCCGTCCTCCAGTCCGGGCGCGAACAGGCCATACACGGGCCGCTCGTTGCCCAGGTGGCGCACGAGGTCCGCGTAGCTGAGCACGCCACCGCCACCGCCATGGACGAGGAACAGCGGCCGGCGCTGGGAGTCTCCCGTGTCGAGCCGCGCCAGGTTGGGGCCCAGGACCTGGGCTTCCTCGGAGGGTGACAGCCGTGCGGCGAGCCGCTCGACGGTGGAGCCCTGGAAGAGCGCGGACAGGGGCAGTGCCCGGCCCGTGCGCTCCCGCAGGAGGGCCATGAGGTGCACGGCGAGCAGGGAGTGGCCGCCCAGGTCGAAGAAGTCCGCGTCGGCGCTGACGCGCTCCAGGCGAAGCACCTCCGCGAAGGCCTGGGCGATGAGCTGCTCCAGGTTCGTGCGCGGCGCGACGTAGCGGCCGTGTGTCGCGGCGACGTCCGGAGCGGGCAGGGCCTTGCGGTCCACCTTGCCGTTGGCGGTGAGGGGCAGGTCCTCCAGGGCGACGAAGGCGGAGGGCACCATGTAGCCGGGCAGCTGTTGCTGGAGCTGGGTTCTCAGCGTCTCCGTCAGCGCTTCGGACACAGGCGCGGACGGGACGAAGTAGGCGACGAGGCGCCTGTCGCCGGGCAGGTCCTCGCGGAGGAGGACGAGGGCCTCGGAGATGGCGGGGAGCCGGCGCAGCGCGGCTTCGATTTCGCCGGGCTCGATGCGGAAGCCGCGCAGCTTCACCTGGAAGTCCGTGCGGCCGAGGAAGTCGAGCGTGCCGTCGGAGCGCCAGCGGGCCTTGTCTCCGGTGCGGTAGAGGCGCTGGCCCGGGAGGGTGGCGAAGGGGTGCGGGATGAAGCGCTCGGCGGTGAGGTCGGAGCGGTGGAGGTAGCCCCAGGCGAGGCCGTCGCCTCCGACGAAGAGTTCGCCGGGGACGCCCACGGGCACCGGGCGCAGCTGCGCGTCGAGCACATAGGCCGTGGCATTGGAGATGGGACGGCCAATGGACACGGTGCCTTCCACGCGCGTGTCGGGGCGGAGCGTCAGCGTGGTGGAGAACGTCGTGTTCTCGGTGGGACCGTAGCCGTTGACGAGGACGGCGCCCGGAGACAGGCGGGAGAGGTGCTGGCGCACGCGCTCGGCGGGCAGCACGTCGCCACCGGCGAGGACCTGACGGACCTGCGCGAGGGCTTCGCCCTGGTGCAGCGCCATCTGCTCGAAGAGGGCCGCGGTCAGCCACAGCGTCGTCACGCGGTGGTCGCGAAGCAGGGCCGCGAGCTCCTCGGTGGAGAGGGCATGCGGCGGAGCGAGGACGAGCTTCGCGCCGTGCAGCAGCGCGCCCCAGATTTCGAGGGTGGACGCGTCGAACGCGACAGGGGCGAACTGGAGGAAGACCTCATCTGCGCCGAAGCGGATGAAGTCGCTGCCGAGCACCAGTCGGGTGATGCCCCGGTGGGGCACGAGAACGCCCTTGGGCTGGCCGGTGGAGCCGGACGTGAACAGTGCGTAGGCGAGGCTGTCCGCGGATGCAGGCACGGCGGTCGCGTGCGTGGGCTGACGCGCGAGCAGTGAGGCTTCGGCGTCCAGCAGAAGCGTGCGTCCTGGGAAGGACGGCAGGCGCGTGGCCAGGGAGGAATGGGACAGGAGCAGGGGTGCGGCGCAGTCCTGCATCAAGAGGGCGAGGCGCTCGCGGGGGTGGGCCAGCTCCAGCGGCACGTAGGCCGCGCCGGCCTTGAGGATGGCGAGGAGGGAGACGATGAGGTCGAAGGAGCGCTCGAGGCCCAGGGCGACAGGTGTGCCCGGAGTGACGCCCAGGTCGATGAGGGCATGGGCGAGTTGGTTGGAGCGCTCATCCAACTGCCGGTACGTGAGGCGGTCGTCGCCGAAGACCAGGGCCACCGCGTCTGGCGTCTCGCGTGCCTGGGACGCGAAGCGCTGGTGGATGGAGGCTTCGGCGGGGAAGGACGACCGCGTGTCGTTCCAGTCGAGCAGCACCTGACGCTGCTCTTCGTGAGAGAGCATGGAGGCGGATGCGAGCGGTGCTTCAGGATGGGCGACGAGGGCTTCGACGAGGACGCCGAAATGCCGCGCCATGCGCTGTGCGGTGGTGGGAGCGAAGAGGGCGGTGTTGTAGCCGAGCGAGCCGTCGAAGCCGTCCGGTGTCTCGAAGAGGAACAGCTCCAGCTCTGCCTTGACGGTGTGGCCTTCTACCTCCAGCGGGCGCAGGGCGAGGCCCGGCAGTTGGACCGCGGGCATGGAGGTGTTCTGCAGCGAGAAGAGGGCCTGGAAGAGCGGCGGCCGCGTCAGGTCACGTTGAGGCCTCAGGTCCTCGACGAGGCGTTCGAAGGGGACGTCCTGGTGGGCGTAGGCACCGAGGGCGGTCTCGCGCACCTGCTTGAGCAACTGGTGGAAGGACGCACGGAGGGACACGCGGGTTCGCAGCACGAGGGTGTTGACGAAGAAGCCGATGAGGCTCTCGGTCTCCGCGTACGTGCGGCCCGCGATGGGCGTGCCGACGCTGATGTCCTCCTGGCCCGAGTAGAGCGAGAGGAGCACCTGGAAGGCAGCCAGCAGGAACATGAAGGGAGTGACGCCTTCACGCCGTCCCAGGGCCTTGAGTGCGTTCGCGAGTGGCAGGGGCAATTGCAGCGGCTGCGTGGCACCGTGCGATGACTGCACTGCGGGGCGTGGGAAGTCGGTGGGCAGCTCCAGCGGAGCCGCGTCCGCGAGGCGCTGGCGCCAGTAGTCGAGCTGGGTGTCGAGGACAACGCCTTGCAGCCACGAGCGCTGCCACACGGCGTAGTCGGCGTATTGGATGGGCAGCTCGCGCAGGGGTGAAGGCCGGTCTTCGGAGAAGGCTGCGTAGAGGGCGGCCACCTCGCGGACGAGGACACCGCGGGACCATCCGTCGGAGACGATGTGGTGCAGGGTGAAGACGAGCACATGCTCGTTGGGGGCGAGCTTCAGCAGCAACGCGCGCACGAGGGGGCCGGTGGCCAGGTCGAAGGGACGATGGGCCTCGGAGGACGCCAGTCGCCGTGCTTCGTCGAGGGCGGCCTCGCCCAGGGGGCTGAGGTCCACCATGGGCAGAGGCAGGTCCGTGGGTGAAGCGATGCGCTGGAAGGGCTGACCCTGGTGGGAGGGGAAGCGGGTGCGCAGGGCTTCGTGGCGGCGCACCAGTTCGGTGAGGGCTCGGCGCAGGGCTTCGAGGTGCAGCCCTCCTTCCAACCGCAGGATGGACGGGACGTTGTAGGTGGATGCGCCGGGGACGAGCTGATCGATGAACCACAGGCGCTGCTGGGCGAAGGACAGGGGCAACGCCTCCGTACGCGGTGCAGGCAGCAGCGGGGGTGCTTGAATGCCGGAGGCCTGCTTCCCCGCGTCATCGATGCGGCGCGCGAGGTCCGCGAGGATCGGGGCTTCGAAGACGGAGCGCAGGGGTAGTTCCACGCTGAAAGCCGCGCGCACGCGGGCCACGAGCTGCGTGGCCAGGAGTGAGTGGCCACCCAGTTCGAAGAAGTGGTCCTGCGCGCCCACGCGAGGCAGGCCCAGCACTTCCGCCCAGAGGGACGCGAGCAGCTCCTCCGTGGGAGTGCGAGGCGCCACGTAGTCGGAGTTCGACGCGGAGGCGTCGGGAACGGGCAAGGCCTTACGGTCGACCTTGCCGTTGGGAGTGAGGGGCAGGGCGTCCAGGAAGACGAAAGCGGAGGGCACCATGTACTCGGGCAGCCGCTGCTTCAGTGCCTCCCGGAGCACGGATACGTCCTGGGTATCCGCGACGACGTAGGCGACGAGGCGGGCTTCACCAGGGGCGTCCTGGCGAGCCACGACGACGGCCTCGTGCACGGAGGGAAGCGTCCGCAGCACGGTGGCGACTTCCTCGGGCTCCACGCGGAAGCCACGCACCTTCACCTGGAAGTCGACGCGGCCGAGGA
>NZ_RAWP01000036.1:0-84890 GCF_003668935.1 Corallococcus sp. AB032C
ATTCGTCCTGAGCCCCCTGCTCAGGTCCGCCCCGTCAGCCCGCTCTCGCACAGGCTCGCGACCATCGCCGAGCACGGTCCCCGTCCCTCTGCAATAGGCTCGGTCACGTCGCTCGCCGGACGGATACGGGGCTTTGAGACGTATCAGGTCCGGCGCCCACCCCGTCCCCCGCCGATGCAAGGGATTGGGCGGGCGCCAGCCCTCAAAGCCAACTCAAGCCGTGGGGCGCTCGTCTGAATACAGGGAACCCGCCAGGACATCCATGCTCCGGATGGCCCCGCGAATCTCTTCCAGGAAGGGACGGCTCAGGTCTCCCTTCAGGCCGTCCGTGCAGAAGCTGGCGTAGATGTCATTGACCACCCGCTGGAGGTGGTTGGCCTTCTCCACGGGGTTGTCCATGGGCTTGAGGAACTCCGCCTCCAGCCGCGCGAAGGCCTGGCGGCCCTGCTCGTCCACGCCCCGCTCGTTCGCCAGCTTCCAGGCGATGTGCTGGAGGCGGTAGTCGGTGTGGAAGTGGTCCGCCAGGAAGCGCAGGTACCGGTTGCGGCGGAAGCGCATGGTCAGCGCCATGCTGGTGTCCATGTACTCGAAGTAGTGCCACATCAGGGCGGGCATGAAGAGCGTCTCGCCGGTGCGCACCACCGCCTGATAACCCCCCACGTAACGCACGAAGTTGTCGTTCTCCTCCTGGCTGAGTCCTTCCGGGCTGAGCGCGCTGTTGTTACGCATGGGCAGGATCTTCCGCGACGACGTGGGCGGCACCAGCACCACGCGTTTCTCCCCCCAGAGCTGGTACTGGAAGATGTTCTTGTAGTCCGCGTCGAAGTGCATGTGGGTGAAGTTGCCCGTGTTACCCAACCACAGCATCGACATGTACTCGTCGGGTTCCCCCGGGTCCGGCTGACAGTACTCGGGGATGGTGTATCCAGCCTCCACCTTCTGGATCATCGACCGGGGGACCTCCGCGCAGACCAGACGGCTGTCAGGGTCCTTTGCCACCATCTCCAGGTAGCCGTTCACCGTGCTCTGGTTCTTCCCGATGTCGGAGAAGGTGAAGTCCTTGGAGATGAGCATCGACAGCATGCGGGTGAAGTATTCCTCGTGGCCCTCCTGCACCACGACGGGCATGTCCCCCAGCTCCTTGCGGGCGATTTCCAGGCTGGACAGCCGGCTGATGGGCTGCCCCTCGAACAGGTTCGTGATGATGACGGGCTTCTGCTTCCGCACGTACTCGTCGAGGAAGACTTCGCGAGTAGGGGCCTTGATGCGCTCGATGTTCTCGTACATCCGCTCTCCTAGAGGGACCCGGTGTTGGGATTGCGACCCGCATGGTTGTCTTTGGGCTGAAAACAACCAGTTCTCAAGGAATTTACAGGCTTCAAGCATATCAATGCAAGATTTGACATACACGACTTGGCCGTGACACATGAATGGTGTTTTCCAAGCCATACATCGCCTGGAGCCCAACGACATGTCGCCGGCCAGCCTGATTGAACTCCTGCGCATTCGTGCCACGGAAGCGCCAGGACATCAGGGCTACACCTTCCTGGTGGATGGTGAATCAGAAGAAGCGGCGCTCACCTATGGAGAGTTCGACCGGCAGGCGCGTGCCATTGGCGCCTGGCTCCAGGCGAACGGGGCGCGGGGGGAGCGGGCGCTGTTGCTGTTCCCGCCGGGCAACGAATACCTGACGGCCTTCTTCGGGTGCCTGTACGCGGGCGTGGTGGCGGTGCCGGCGTATCCGCCGGACGTGACGCGCCTCAACCGCAGCCTGCCGCGCCTGGAGGCGATGGTGCGCGACGCGCGGGCGCGCTTCGTGCTCACCACGGAGATGATCCACGGCATGGCCGGGATGCTCTTCGAGCAGGCGCCGGAATTGGCGGGGCTCACCTGGGTGGCCACGGACGCGCTGGCGCCGGGGCTGGAGGACGGCTGGAAGGACCCGGGCGTCACGGGGGACGCGCTGGCGTTCCTCCAGTACACGTCCGGCTCCACGGGCAGCCCCAAGGGCGTGATGCTGACGCATCGCAACCTGCTGGCGAACCTGGCGCTCATCCACCGCGCGTTCGGCCACTCGCGCGACAGCCGGGGCGTCATCTGGCTGCCGCCGTACCACGACATGGGGCTCATCGGCGGGCTGCTCCAGCCGCTCTACGGCGGCTTCCCCGTCGTGCTGATGTCGCCCATCGCGTTCCTGCAGCGGCCCTTCCGCTGGCTCCAGGCGGTGTCGCGCTACGGGGCCACGACGAGCGGCGGGCCCAACTTCGCCTACGACCTGTGCGTCCGGAAGGTCAGCGCCGAGGAGCGCGCGACGCTGGACCTGAGCCGCTGGAAGGTGGCCTTCAACGGCGCGGAGCCCATCCGGCCGGAGACGCTGGAGCGCTTCCACGAAGCCTTCGCGCCGCAGGGCTTCCGCAAGGAGGCCTTCTACCCCTGCTACGGGCTGGCCGAGTCGACGCTCATCGTCACCGGGCACGCGCTGGGCACCGCGCCGGTGACGGACGGCGTGAACCTGGTGGGCTCCGGCCGGGTGCTGGAGGGGAACACGGTGCGGCTGGTGGACGCGCGCACCGCCCGCGAGTGCGCGCCCGGCGAGGAGGGCGAAATCTGGGTGGCGGGCGCCAGCGTGGGCCAGGGCTATTGGGAGCGGCCGGAGGAGAGCGCGCGCGTCTTCCACGCGCGGGTGGAGGGCGGGGGCTCGGATGACGCGCGCTACCTGCGCACCGGCGACCTGGGCGTGCTGCGCGGCGGCGAGCTGTTCGTCACCGGGCGCATCAAGGACCTCATCATCCTGCGCGGGCGCAACCTGTACCCGCAGGACGTGGAGTCCACCACGGTGCGCGTGCACCCCGCGCTGAGGCCGGGCTGCACCGCGGCGTTCTCCGTGGAGCTGGAGGGCGAGGAGCGGCTGGTCATCGTGCAGGAGGTGGACGCGCGCCACGCCGGCACGGACCTGGAGGCGCTGGCCCGGAGCATCCGCGAGGCCGTGGCGCTGGCGCACGACGCCCAGGCCCATGACGTGGTGCTCATCCAGGGCGGCTCCCTGCCGAAGACGTCCAGCGGCAAGGTGCAGCGGTACGCGTGCCGGCAGGCGTGGCTCGCCGGGGAGCTGGAGGTGCTGGGCCAGAGCACGCTCCAGGCCTCCGTTCCGCCCGTGCCCACGCTGCGTCCGGAGCAGCTGCTCGCGCTTCCGGAGCCGGAGCGCGCGGCGCTCTTGGAGGCGTCGCTGGTGGACGCGGTGGCGGCGAGGCTGCGCCTTCCGCGCGCGCACATCGACGCGGAGCGGACGCTCATCAGCCTGGGGCTGGACTCGCTGGCGACGGTGGAGCTCAAGAGCGACCTGGACGCGTGGCTGGGCACGGACACGTCCCTGGCGCGGCTGATGGACGCGGTGAGCCTCCGGGCCCTGGCGCTGGAGCTGGTGGGCACGCTGGGACAGCGGCAGCTCGCGCCCGCGGCGTCGGGGGACGCGCTGGGACGCCACCCGGTGTCCGAGGGACAGAAGGCGCTCTGGCTGGCGCAGCGCCTGGCGCCGGACAGCACCGCGAACCACCTGGCCTTCGCGGTGCGCTTCCACACGCCCGCGGACGTGCCGACGCTGCGCGAGGCGCTGGCGCGGCTGGTGGCGCGGCACCCGGCCCTGCGCACCACCTTCCACCTGGAGCACTCGGGTGAGCTCGTGCAGCAGGTGCACCCGGCCTCGCGCACCACGGGTGAGCTCGTGCAGCGGGCGGACGCGGCCCCGCGCACCACCCACGGTGGGCTGGTGCAGCGGGCGGATGCGGCCATTGGCGGGGGCCTGCTGGAGGACGCGACCTCGCTTCCGCTGGAGGACGCTCCGCTGCGGCGCGCACTGGCTGCGGACGCGTCACGCCCGTTCTCGCTGGAGCAGGGGCCGCTCTTGCGCGCCTCGCTGTACGCCCACGCTGGCGGCGGCCAGGTGCTGCTGCTCGCGGCGCACCACCTCATCCTGGACCTGTGGTCGCTGGCGCTGCTCGCGGAGGAGCTGCACGGGATCTACCCCGCGTTGATGGAGGGACGGGACTCCGCGTCTCCCGCCCCGGCCCTGCGGCCCTCGGACTTCGCCCGCTGGCAGCGCCCGTTCCTGGAGGGCCCCGAGGGCGAGCGGCTGTTCGCGTACTGGCGCCAACGGCTGGACGGCGTGCCGGACGTGCTGGAGCTGCCCACCGACCGCGCCCGTCCCGCGGTGCGCGCGTTCCGGGGCGCCGCGTGCACCTTCCGGCTGGACGCGGACCTGACCCGGCGGCTGCGCTCGCTGGCGCGTGAAGAGGGCACGACGCTGTTCTCGCTGCTGCTCGCCGCGTGGCAGGTGCTCCTCGCCCGGCACGCGGGACAGGAGCGCTTCGCGGTCGGCTCGCCCGCGGCGGGGCGCACGCGCGCGGGGCTGGAGGACGTCGTCGGCTACCACGTCAATCCCGTGGCGCTGGTGGCGGACCTGTCCGGGGACCCGTCCTTCCGCGCGCACCTGGGCCGGGTCCGGCGCACGGTGCTGGAGGCGCTGGAGCACCAGGAGTACCCCTTCTCCCTGCTCGTGGAACGGTTGCGGCGTCCGCGCGACGCGAGCCGGTCTCCGTTGTTCCAGGCGGTGTTCGCATGGGAGCAGCCGCACCGGCGCGAGGAGCTCACCCCGCTGGTGCTGGGCCTTCCTGGCGTGCGCGTGCGCTTCGCGGGGCTGGAGGCGGAGAGCGTGCCGGTGGAGCTGGGCACCGCGCAGTTCGACCTCGCGCTCCAGATGGCGGATGCGCCGAGCGGGTTGGACGGCGCGCTCCGCTACGACACGGACCTCTTCGACGCGGACACCGCCGGGCGCATGGTGGCGCGCTTCACGTGCCTGCTCGCGGGCATCGCGGCGGACGCGGACCAGCGCGTGTCGGCCCTACCGCTGCTGCCAGACTCGGAGCAGGAGCGCGTGCGCACGTTCAGCGCGGGGGCTCTGGCGCCCGCGTCCTTCACCCCCGTTCACCACGCCATCGCGTCCCACGCCGCGCTCGCGCCCGACACGCTGGCCATCGCATCGGACGGGCGACAGTGGACGTACGGAATGCTGGAGCGCCAGGCCCGCGTGCTCGCGCGAAGGCTGCGCCAGTTGGGCGTGGGGCCGGACGTGCGCGTCGGCGTGCTGATGCACCGCTCGCCCGAGCAGGTGCTGGCGCTGCTGGGCGTCCTCAAGGCGGGCGGCGCGTACGTGCCGCTGGATCCGGATGCACCGCGAGCGCGGTTGGAAGCACTGCTGGAGGACGTGGGCGCGGCGGTGGTGCTCACGACGCCGGAGCTGCGCTCACTTCTGCCCGCGTCCGCGCGGGTGCTGGACGACGTGACGGTCGCGGCCCACGACGTGCCGGACACCTCGCTGGACGTCACGCCCGACGAGGATCACCTCGCCTACGTCATCTATACGTCCGGCTCCACCGGGCGGCCCAAGGGCGTGCAGCTCACGCACGGCGGACTGGCCCACTTCGCGGGCTGGTACCAGCGGACCTTCGGGCTGTCGCCCTCGGCGCGCGCCACGCACCTGTCCACGCCGGTCTTCGACGCGTCCGTGCTGGAGGTGTGGCCCGCGCTCATCGCGGGCGCCAGCCTGCACCTGCCCGGCGATGACGTGCGCGCCATGCCGGAGCGGCTGGTCGCGTGGCTCGCCGCCGAGCGCATCACCCACACCTTCCTCACCACGGCCCTGGCGGAGGGCGTGCTCGGACAGGCGTGGCCCCAGTCGCTCGCGCTGCGCGAGCTGACCACCGGCGGTGACCGCCTGCACCGGCGGCCCTCCACGCGCACTCCCTTCCGCGTCACCAACCTCTACGGTCCCACCGAAGGCACCGTGGCCGCCACCTTCGCCCCGGTCGAGCCCGGGGACGTGGCGTCCGGCCTGCCCACCATCGGCCGGCCGCTGGACGGCGTGCGCGTGCACGTGCTCGACGCGGAGCTGCGGCCCCAGCCGCTGGGGGTCGCGGGCGAGCTGTGCATCGGCGGGCCGGGCGTGGCTCGGGGCTACCTGGACCGCCCCGACCTCACCGCCCGTGCCTTCGTGCCGGATCCCTTCAGCGCGGTCCCCGGCGCGCGCCTGTACCGGACCGGAGACCTCGCGCGCCTGTTGCCGGAGGGCGAGCTCCAGTTCCTGGGCCGTCTCGACCATCAGGTGAAGCTGCGCGGCTTCCGCATCGAACTGGGGGAGATTGAATCCGTCCTCCAGCGTCACCCGGACGTGCGGCAGTGCGTGGTCGCGGTGCGCGACGAGCCTCCCGCGGGCAAGCGCCTCGTCGCCTACGTCGTCTCCGCACTGGACACGGCGCTCGCCGGAGCCGCGCTGCGCGAGCACGTGCGCCGCGAGCTGCCGGAGGTGATGTGCCCCGCGGCCTTCGTGCTCCTGCCCGCGCTGCCGCTGACCCCCACGGGCAAGGTGGACCGTCAGGCCCTGCCCGCGCCCGAGCTGGAGCGCTCCACGTCCCCGGAGGACGCGGCGCCGCGCACCGCCACGGAGCAGTCGCTCGCGGGCCTCTGGGCGGAGCTGCTCGGCGGGGCCGTGGGCCTGCACGAGGACTGGTTCGCGATGGGCGGCCACTCGCTGCTGGCCGCGCGGCTGCTCGCTCGAGTGCGCGAGGTGTTCGGGGTGGAGCTGCCCCTGCGCACGCTGTTCGAGGCGCCCACGGTGGCCTCGCTCGCCGCGCGCATCGACGGGGGCGTGCGCGCTCCGGCGCGAGGACCCACGCTGACGCACCGGACGGACCGCGCGCCGGAAGCGCCGCTGTCCTACGCGCAGGAGCGGCTGTGGTTCCTGGACCAGTTGGAGCCCGGCGACGCGCGCTACCACCTGCCCGCGGCGGTGCGCCTCCTGGGTCCGCTGGATGTCGCGGCGCTGCGCCGAGGCCTGGATGAAGTGGTCCGCCGCCACGAGGCGCTGCGCACCACCTTCTCCCAGCACCAGGGCCGCGCCGTTCAGCGCGTCCATGCACACGTCCCCTTCGAACTGCCCGAAGTGGACCTGGGCAGCCTGTCCCCGGAGGCGCGCGACGCGGAGGCGCACCGGCTCGCGAAGCATGAGGCCCGCGCTCCGTTCCCGCTCGCCCAAGGCCCCCTGCTGCGCGGGCAGCTGCTGCGGCTGGGCCCTGACGAGCACGTGCTGCTGCTGACGCTCCACCACATCGTCGCGGATGGCGAGTCCATCGCCGTGCTGCTGCGGGAGCTGGGCGCGCTGTACGCGGCGTTCTCCACGGGCGTCCCTCCGGCGCTCGCTCCGCTGCCGCTCCAGTACATCGACTTCGCGCTATGGCAGCGGGAGTGGCTGGCGAACGGCGTGCTGGAGCGGCAGCTCGCGCACTGGAAGCAGCGGCTGGCGGGCGCCCCCGGAGTCCTGGAGCTGCCCACGGACCGGCCCCGGCCCGCGGTGCGGACACTCGCGGGCGGCCGTCACGCGGTCCATCTCCCGGCGGCGCTCGCCGGTGGACTCGCGGAGCTGGGCCGGCGCGAAGGCGCCACGCCGTTCATGACGCTGCTGGCGGCGTTCCAAACGCTGCTGCTGCGCTACACGGGCCAGGACGACCTCGTCGTGGGCTGCCCGCTGTCCAACCGCACGCGCGTGGAGACCGAAGGGCTCATCGGCTTCTTCGTCAACACGCTGCCCCTGCGCACGGACGCCTCTGGCAACCCCTCCTTCCGCCAGCTGCTGGGCCGGGTGCGCGAGTCCGTGCTCGCGGCGCACGAGCACCAGGACGTGCCCTTCGAGAAGCTGGTCGAAGCGCTCGCGGTGGAGCGCGACCTGGGCCGCACGCCGCTCTTCCAGGTCGCGTTCTCCTACCAGGACGCGCCCCTGCCCTCCCGCGCCCTCCAGGGGCTGCGCCTGACGCTCCTGGAGTCCGAATCCGCTCCGGCGAAGTTCGACCTGGACCTCGCGCTGGAGCGCGGCGAGGACGGCGGGCTGACCGCGCGCTTCGAATACGACGCGGACCTCTTCGACGCGGCCTCCATCGCGCGCCTCGCGGGGCACTTCCAGGAGCTGCTGTCCAGCATCGCGGCGGATCCCGATGGCCGCGTGGGCGACCTGTCCCTGATGACGGCGGAGGAGCGGCACACGCTGCTCCACGGGTGGAACCCGCCCCCGGTGACCCCGCCGTCCCACGTCCCCGTGCACGCGCGCTTCGAAGCCTGGGCACAGCGCACGCCGGACGCGCTCGCGGTGGCCTTCGCCGGTGACACGCTCACCTACGGTCAGCTCGAAGCCCGCGCGAACCGGCTGGCCTGGCACCTGCGCGGCCTGGGCGTGGGGCCTGACGTGCCCGTGGCGCTCTGCCTGGAGCGCTCGACCGCGTTCGTCGAAGCGGCGCTGGGCGTGCTCAAGGCGGGCGGCGCCTACGTTCCGTTGGACCCATCCGCGCCCCCGGAGCGGCTCCAGTCCATCCTGGAGGACGTCCGCGCGCCGGTGCTCCTGGCCTCGCGGAACACCGCCGCGCTGGCGCTTCCACCGGACTGCCGGTGTCTGCTCGCGGAGGACGGCTTCGGCGCCACCGGTGCGCCCGCGCACGCCCCGCCGGAGCTCACGGGTCCGCGCCACCTGGCGTACGTCATCTACACGTCGGGCTCCACCGGCCGCCCCAAGGGCGTGGAGCTGGAGCACGCGGGACTGGCCCACCTGGTGGACTGGCATCAGCGGACCTACGCGCTGACGCCGGAGGACCGCACGACCCAGGCCGCCGGGCCCGCGTTCGACGCCGCGGTGTGGGAGCTGTGGCCCACCCTCACTGCGGGCGCCAGCCTCCACATCGTGGAGGACGAGGTGCGCGGCGTGCCCTCGCGGCTCGTCGCGTGGCTCACCGATGAGCGCATCACCCGCTGCTTCCTGCCCACGCCGCTCGCGGAGGCGGTGCTCACGCAGCCGTGGCCCGCGAACGCGGCGCTGCGGACGCTGCTCACCGGCGGAGACCGGCTGCACCGGGGCGCGCCCGAAGGCACACCGTTCCAGTTGATCAACCACTACGGCCCCACGGAGTGCACGGTCGTCGCCACCAGCGGGCCCGTCTCCGCGGGCGCCGTGAACCCGCCCATCGGGCGCCCCATCGCGAACACCCAGGCCTACGTCCTGGACGCGCGCCAGCAGCCCGTCCCCGTGGGCGTCCCTGGCGAGCTGTGGTTGGGCGGCCTGGGGCTCGCGCGCGGCTACCTGAACCGTCCGGAGCTCACCGCGCACGCCTTCGTGCCGCACCCCTTCGACGCGCGCGACGGCGCCCGCATCTACCGCACCGGCGACCGGGTCCGCTTCCTGCCGGACGGGGCGCTCGAGTTCCTGGGCCGCACCGACGCTCAGGTGAAGCTGCGCGGCCTGCGCCTCGAACTGGGAGAGGTGGAGTCGCTCGCGCTGGAGCACCCCGCCGTGCGGCAGGCCATCGCGACGGTCCGCGAGGATGGGCCCGGCGGCAAGCGGCTGGTGCTCCACGCGGTGGTGGCGCCGGGACAGGCGTGCACGGAAGGCGACCTCAAGGCCCACCTGCGCCGCCGGCTGCCGGAGTCCCTGGTCCCGTCCGCCATCCTGTTCCTGGACGCGCTCCCGCTCACCCTCAACGGGAAGGTGGACCGTCGCGCGCTGCCCGCGCCGGATGCCACGCCCCGCGCGGACGGCGTGGCCCCCCGCGACGCCACGGAGCAGCGGCTGGCGGACATCTGGACGGAGCTGCTCGGGGCTCCCCGGGTGGGCGTCCACGACGACTTCTTCGAGCTGGGCGGCAACTCGCTGCTCGCCACCCAGGTCATCTCGCGCGTGCGCGAATCCTTCGGCGTGGACGTGCCCCTGCGCAGCGCCTTCGAGGCGCGCACCGTGGCCGCGCTCGCGCAGGTCGTCTCACGGCAGGCGGAAGTCCGGAAGCAGCCCCTCCTCACGGCGCGCGCGCCAGATGAGGCGCTGCCCCGGGTGGATGGGCTGTCCGAGGCGGAGCTGGACGCACTCATCGCTGAGCTCGAAAGCGGAGAAATCGAATCATGAGTGACGAGAAGCAGTCCTCCGCGTTGGAGGAGAAGCGCGCCCGCGCCCGGGCCCTCATCCAGCAGCGCGCGGCGAAGCCCCGGGCCTTGCCGCCCTCCTTCGCCCAGCAGCGGCTGTGGTTCCTGGACCGGCTGGAGCCGGGCAGCCACCACTACGGCATCCCCTTCGCCGTGCGCCTCAGCGGAACGCTGGAGAGAAGCGCCCTGGAGAAGAGCTTCCAGGAGATCGTCCAGCGCCACGAATCCCTGCGCACGACCTTCCAGGCCCGCGAGGGCGAGGCCGTGCAGGTCGTGGGGCCCGCGCCGGAGCTGCCGCTGCACGTGGTGGACCTGGGCGGGCTGGACGCGCAAGAGACCGCGCGCCGCGTGCGGGAGCTGACCGCCGAGGACGTGGCCGCGCCCTTCGACCTGGAGCGCGGTCCGTTGATCCGCTGGAAGCTGCTGCGCCTGTCGGACGCCGAGCACATCCTGCTGCTGTCGATGCACCACATCGTCTCCGACGGCTGGTCCATTGGCGTGTTCGTGCGCGAGCTGGCCGCGCTGTACGCGGCCTTCCTCCAGGGCGCGCCCTCGCCGCTCCCGCCGCTCACGGTGCAGTACTCCGACTTCGCCCGCTGGCAGCGCGACTGGCTCCAGGGCGACGTGCTGGAGGAGCAGCTCGCGTACTGGCGCGCGCACCTGGCGGACGCGCCCACCGCGCTGGGCCTGCCCACGGACCGGCCGCGTCCTCCGGCCCAGACCTTCCGCGGCACGCAGCTGCCCCTGGGCGTGTCCTCGGCCGTCACCGCCGCGCTGAACGTCCTGTCCCGCCAGGAGGGGGCCACGCTGTTCATGACCCTGCTGGCCGCGTGGCTGGTGCTGCTCCAGCGCTACACGCGCCAGGACGACCTCGTCGTCGGCACGCCCATCGCCAACCGCAACCGCGCGGAGACCGAGGGCCTCATCGGCTTCTTCGTCAACACGCTGCCCCTGCGCACGAACCTCTCCGGCGACCCGCGCTTCACGGACCTGATGGGCCGCGTGCGCGAGACGGCCCTGGGCGGCTTCGCCCACCAGGACGTCCCCTTCGAGAAGCTGGTGATGGACCTGCGCGTGAAGCGGGACCTGAGCCGCTCGCCGCTCTTCCAGACGATGTTCGTCCTCCAGAACGCGCCGCTCCAGCCGCTGGCGCTCCCGGGGCTCACGCTGACGAACCTGGACCTGGAGACGGACACCGCCAAGTTCGAGCTCACCCTCACGCTGGTCGAGACCTCGGGCGCGCTGACGGGCTGGCTCGAATACAACACGGACCTCTTCGACGCCTCCACCGCCCACCGGCTGGCGCGGGCCTACGAGCGCCTGCTGGAGGGCATCGCGGCGGATCCGGAGCGCCGCGTCTCCGCGCTGCCGCTGCTGGACGCGGCCGGCCGCCAGCAGGCGCTGGAGTCCTTCCACCCGCCCGCGGTGCCGCTGTCTCCGCGCGCCCTGCACGTCCTCTTCGAGGAGCAGGCACGGCGCACGCCGGAGGCCATCGCGGTGGAGTGCGAGGACGACCTCCTCACGTACGCGGAGCTGGAGCGCCGGGCCAACCGGCTCGCGCACCTGCTGCTCGCATCCGGCCTGGAGCCCGAGGAGCGCGTGGCGTTGTGCCTGCCCCGCTCGACGGAGGTGCTGGTGGCGATGCTCGCGGTCATGAAGGCCGGCGGCGCCTTCGTGCCAATGGACGCCGGAGCCCCCACGCAGCGGCTGGCCCTGATGGTCGCGGAGTGCCGCGCCCGCTATGTGCTCGCGCCCGCCTCGCTCGCGGTCAAGCTGCCGGTGCCGCCGGAGGCGCGCCTGGAGCCCGGCGCGTGGCGACAGGAAGGCCTGCTGGAGACGCCTCCCGCGCGGACCGTCCACCTGGAGCAACTGGCCTACGTGGTGCACACCTCCGGCTCCACCGGCGTGCCCAAGGGCGTGATGATCTCCCACGCGGGCATCGCCAACCGGATGCTCTGGGAACAGCACGCGCTGCCCATCGGGCCGGAGGACCGAGTCCTCCAGGTGGCCTCGTTCGGCTTCGACGCCTCCATCTGGGAGTTCTTCCGCGCGCTGCTCGCGGGGGCCCGCGCGGTGATGGTGCGCGACGGCGCGCACCAGGACAGCCGCTACATCGCGGACCTCATGGCCCGGCGCGGCGTCACGCAGATGAACGTGGTGCCGTCGCTGCTGCGCGTGGTGCTGGAGGAGCCCCGCATGGCGGACTGCCGCGCGCTGCGCACGGTGGTCTGCGGAGGCGAGGCGCTGACGACGGACCTGGTGGACCGGCTGGCGGAGCACTCCTCCGCGACGCTCTTCAACTTCTACGGCCAGACGGAGGTGTCCATCGACGCCACGTGGTTCACCTGCGCGCCCGGCATGGCGCGCAAGGCGGTGCCGCTGGGCCAGCCGCTGGGCAACATGAAGATGCACGTGCTGGACATGCGCGGACAGCCCGTTCCCCCGGGCGCGCCCGGCGAGGTGTACCTGGGCGGACCGGGCCTGGCGCGGGGCTACTTCCTGCGGCCGGACCTGAGCGCGGAGCGCTTCGTGCCGGACCCCTTCGGCCCTCCGGGCTCGCGCCTGTTCCGCACCGGCGACCTGGCCCGCCAGCTGCCGGACGGCGAGCTGGAGTTCCTGGGGCGCGGCGACCACCAGGTGAAGATCCGCGGCGTCCGCGTGGAGCTGGGCGAGATTGAAGCGGCGCTCCGTCAGCACCCCGCCATCCAGGACGTGGTGGTGCTCGCGCGCGAGCAGGCCGTGGAACCCGAGCCCCCCGCGCTGGACCCGCGCCTGCTCCCGCTGGAGCCGCCTCCGCGCGGCCCGTCCCCTCATCCCCTGCCCTGACCCTCACCCCCCGCGGAGAAGACACGCCATGCAACGCACCAACCTCCAACTGGCCTCGCAGCACCCGTCGCTGGTCCCGCAGTCCCAGTCGCTTCCGGTGGTCTCCTCGCACACCGAATGGGATCCGCTCGAGGAGGTCATCGTCGGCGTCGCGGACGGCGCCACGGTGCCCTCGTGGCACGTGACCCTCAAGTCGACCATGCCCCGCAAGCACTGGGGCTTCTTCCAGGAGCACGGCGGCAAGCCCTTCCCCCAGGACATGGTGGACGCGGCCAACCGCGACCTGGACGAGTTCGCTCACATCCTGGAGGCCGAGGGCATCCGCGTCCGCCGCCCCGAGCGCGTCTCGCACACGAAGCCCTTCTCCACGCCGGACTGGCAGTCGCCGGGCGGCCTCTACACGGCCATGCCCCGGGACCTGCTGCTCGTCGTGGGCGACCAGCTCATCGAGACGCCCATGCCGTGGCGCTCCCGCTATTTCGAAGTACATCCCTACCGGAAGCTATTGAAAGAGTACTTCCAGGCGGGCGCGCGGTGGACCTCCGCGCCCAAGCCGCAGCTGACGGACGAGTCGTTCGACGACTCCTGGGAGGTGCCGGGTGACGACGAGCCCATGCGCTACGCCCTCACGGAGTTCGAGCCGCTCTTCGACGCGGCGGACTTCGTGCGCTGCGGCCGGGACCTCTTCTACATCCGCAGCCACGTGACGAACGCGTTCGGCGTGGAGTGGCTGCGGCGGCACCTGGGCAGCGAGTACCGCATCCACGAGCTGAAGTGCCGGGACACCAAGCCCATGCACATCGACACGACGTTCATGCCGCTGGCGCCCGGCAAGCTTCTGGTGAACCCGGAGCGCGTGGACGAGCTGCCGCGGATGTTCAAGTCGTGGGACATCCTCCGCGCGCCGCCGCCCTGCGCCTCGGACGACCTCATCCTCTACTTCAGCGGCAAGTGGCTGAGCATGAACATCCTCATGCTCGATGAGCAGCGCCTCGTCGTGGACAAGAACGAGCACACGCTGATCCGCGCGTTCAAGGACTGGGGCTTCAAGCCCATCACCTGCAACTTCACGAACTTCTACCGGCTGGGAGGCTCGTTCCACTGCGCCACGCTCGACGTGCGCCGCCGTGGCGTCCTCCAGTCCTACTTCTGAGCCAAGGCTGCGCCTGCGCGCATGCGCGCTGCATCCCCCTTTCCGCCGACAACCCTCCCGAGGACCGCTCCAACATGTCGTCCACGCACCGCCGGCTCTCCGAATCCCCTTCCGAACAGCGTGAACCGCCGGCCCGAAACCTGGCGCGGGAGGACGCCCCCGCCGCGTCCTCCCGGGAGCTGGTGGCCTACGTCGTCCCGCGCCAGGGCCAGACGGCGCCCACCGTCGAGGAGCTGCGCGGCTTCCTCAAGGAGCGACTCCCGGAGTCGCTCATCCCCCAGGCGTGGATGCTGCTGGAGTCCCTGCCCCTCACCATCAACGGAAAGGTGGACCTGCGCGCGCTGCCCGCGCCCCTGCGCCCCCAGGCGGCGCAGGCCTTCCTGCCACCCCAGGGCGCGACGGAGGAGCTCATCGCCGGCACCTGGGCCAGCCTGCTGCGCGTGCCCCGCGTGGGACGGCACGACAACTTCTTCGAGCTGGGCGGCCACTCGCTCCTGGCCACCCAGGTGATGTCCCGCCTCAACTCCGCGCTGGGCACCGAGCTGCCGCTGCGCATCCTCTTCGAGTCGGCCACGGTGGCGGGGCTCGCCACCCGCGTGGACAGCGCGCGCGCCGAGGCTTCGGGGGACGCCCTGCCGCCGCTGGTCCCCGCGCCACGGGATGCGCCCCTGCCGCTGTCCTTCGCCCAGCAGCGGCTGTGGTTCCTCGACCAGCTGGAGCCCGGCCTCACCGCCTACAACGTCGCGGGCGCGGTGCGGCTGTTGGGTCCGCTGGACGTCCAGGCCATGGCGAAGAGCCTCCAGGCACTCGTGCAGCGCCATGAAACGCTGCGCACCACCTTCGCGCTGGTGGACGGACAGCCCGTGCAGCGGGTGCACCCCACGGTGGAGGTGCCGGTGCACGTGGAGGCCCTGTCCGGCGCCAGTGAGGACGCCGTGCGCCAGCGCGTGGAGGAGGAGGCGCGCAGGCCCTTCGACCTGGCCACGGGTCCGCTCTTGCGCGCGCGCCTGCTGGACCTGGGCGGCATGGAGCACGTGCTGCTCGTCACGATGCACCACATCATCTCCGACGGCTGGTCCATCAGCGTCTTCGTGCGCGAGCTGGCCGCCTTCTACGGCGCCTTCACCTCCGGTCAGGCCGCCCCGCTCGCGCCCCTGGCCGTGCAGTACGGGGACTTCTCCGTGTGGCAGCGCCAGTGGATGCGCGGCGAGCGGCTGGACGCGCAGCTGTCGTACTGGAAGCAGCAGCTGTCCGGAGCGCCGCCCTCGCTGGAGCTGCCCACGGACCGGCCCCGCCCGGCCGCGCAGCGCTACCGGGGCGCGCGCCACGCCTGGAAGCTGGGAAGGGCGCTGACGGACGCGCTCCAGCAGCTGTCGCGCCGCCAGGACGTGACCCTCTTCATGACGCTGCTGGCGGGCTTCAACGCGCTGTTGGGCCGCTACGCGCGCACGGACGACGTCGTCATCGGCAGCGCCATCGCCAACCGCGGCCACGTGGAGACCGAAGGGCTCATCGGCTTCTTCGTCAACACGTTGGCGCTGCGCACGGACCTCTCCGGCGACCCGCGCTTCGTGGAGCTGCTGGGCCGCGTGCGCCAGACGACGCTGGGCGCCTACGCCCACCAGGACGTCCCCTTCGAGAAGCTGGTGGAGGCGCTGCAACTGCCGCGCGACCTGAGCCGCCCGCCCCTCTTCCAGGTCATGTTCGCGCTGCAGAACATGCCTCCGCCTCGCCTGGAGCTGGACGGCCTGACGCTGACGCCGGTCGACGTGGAGACCGGCTCCGCGCAGTTCGACCTGACCCTGAGCCTCACCGAGGACAAGGACGGCCTGGTCGCCTGGTTCGAATACAACACCGACCTCTTCGACGCGGCCACCGTCCAGCGGCTCGCGGGCCACTACCAGACGCTGCTGGAGGGCGCCGCGCGAGACCCGCGCCAGCGCCTCTCCCGGCTGCCGCTGCTCACCCCCGCGGAACACCAGCGCCAGCTGCTGGACTGGAACCGCACGGACGTGCCCTGGCGGCGCGACGAGTGCTTCCACGAGGTGTTCGAGGCCCAGGTGGACCGCACGCCGGACGCGCTCGCCGCCGTGTGTGAAGGCCGCTCCCTCACGTACCGGGAGCTGGACGCGCGGGCCAACCGGCTGGCGCACCACCTGCTGGCCGCGGGCGTGTCCACGGACCGCATCGTCGCGCTCTTCCTGGACCGGGAGCTGGAGTTCCTCGTCGCCATGCTCGCTGTGTGGAAGGCGGGCGGGGCGTACGTGCCCATCGACCCGGCCCTGCCCCGGCACCGGCTGCAATCCGTCGTGGAGCAGAGCCGGTGCGTGATGCTGCTCACGGAGGAGCGCCACCTCGCGGACGCCCGGGACATCGCCTCCGGCCGCCCCGTCACGCGGGTGACGGAGCTGCTGGAACAGGACGCGCCCTGGACTCGCCCGGACGTGCACGTGCCGCCGGAGAGCCTCGCCTACGTCATCTTCACGTCGGGCTCCACCGGCCTGCCCAAGGGCGTGATGATCGAACACGTCGGCATGCTCAACCACCTGCGGGCGAAGCAGCACACGCTGGGCATCACCGACCGGGACGTGGTGGCGGAGATCGCCACGCCCAGCTTCGACGTGTCGGTGTGGCAGTTCGTCTGCGCGCTGCTCGTGGGCGCGCGCACGGCCATCTTCAAGGACGAGTCCGCGTGGGAGCCCGTCCAGCTGCTGGCCAGGATGCGGGACGAACGGGTCACCGTCCTGGAGACGGTGCCCACGCACATGCGCATCATGCTGGAGGAGCTGGAGGCCAACCCCGGCCGCTACGACCTCTCCGCCATGCGCTGGTTCATCGTGAACGGTGAGCCGCTGCTGCCAGAGCTGTGCGCGCGCTGGTTCAAGCACTGGCCGGGCGTGCCCATGGTGAACGCCTACGGCGCCACGGAGGTCTCCGACGACAGCGCGCACTACCCCCTGGTGTCCGCGCCCTCCATGCACTGGGCCAGCCTGCCCATCAACGGCACGCTGCCCAACCTCCAGGCGTACATCCTGGACACCGCCCTCCAGCCGGTGCCCATCGGCGTCGCGGGGGAGATGTACATCGGCGGCGTCGGCGTGGGGCGCGGCTACCTGGGGGACCCCTTCAAGACGGCCCGCTCCTTCGTGCCGGATCCATTCGCCACGGAGCCCGGCCAGCGGCTGTACCGCACCGGCGACCTGGTGCGCTTCCTGGAGGACGGCAGTATTGAAGTGCTGGGCCGCATCGACCATCAGGTGAAGATCCGCGGCTTCCGCATCGAGATTGGCGAAGTGGAGGCCGCGCTCGCCCAGCACCCGGGCCTGCGGGACTCGGTCGTCATCGCGCGCGGGGACATGGGCCACGCGAAGCGGCTGGTGGCCTACGCCGTCCTCAAGGAGGCGGAGGCCGTCACCCCGGCCGCGCTCGCGGAGTACCTGTCCAGCCGGCTGGCGGACTACATGGTGCCGTCCGCCTTCGTGCTGATGGACGCGCTGCCGCTCCTGACCAACGGCAAGGTGGACCGCAACGCGCTCCCCGCGCCGGGCGAGGGTGACCTCGGGTCGCTCACCGCCTACGTGGCGCCCCGCACGCCGCTGGAGCAGCGGGTCGCGGACGTCTGGGCGGACCTGCTGGGCCTGCCCCGCGTGGGCGCGGAGGACAACTTCTTCGCGCTCGGCGGGCACTCGCTGGTGGCCATCCAGTCCAACGCGAAGCTGCGCGCCCTCACCGGCGTGGAGCTGTCCGTGCGCGACCTCTTCGAGGGCCAGACGGTGGCGCGCATCGCGCAGCGCATCGAGGCGCTCCAAAGCGGCCCCGCTGACGGTGCCGCGCCGGCGGTGGTGCTGCCGCCCCTGCGCAGGCTGGAGCCCCGCGCGCACTACCCGCTGGCCACGTACCAGTTCCCCGAGTGGTACATGCACGAGCTGGAGCCGGACAGCCCGTTCTACAACGTGTGCATCGGCGACCTGGTGCTCACCGGCGACCTGGACCTGGACGCCTTCACGCGCGCCTGGCAGGCGCTGGTGGACCGCCACGACATCTTCCGGCTGCACTTCGGCTACGTGGACGGCCAGCCCATGCAGCGCGTCCGTCCGCACGTGGCCGTCACCCGCGAGTCGCTGTACCTGGACCGGCGCGACGTGCCGGACGCGGACTTCCACGCGGAGGTGCAGCGACTGGCGCGGCGGCACAGCGGGATGTCGCTCGACTTCGAGAACGGCCCGATGTTCCACGTGAAGCTCGCGCACTTCTCCGGCGGCCGCTTCCTGGTCCTCTTCCTCGTCCACCACATCATCTGGGACGAGACCTCCACCATGAACCTGGCGCGGGAGCTGAGCGAGCTCTACAACGCCTTCCGCGCGGCGCGCGCCCCGCGCCTGCCGGAGCTGCGGCTGGGCTACGTGGACTACGCCGCGTGGATCCACGACGCCGTGGCCTCTGGCGGCCTGGAGCCCCAGCGCCGCTACTGGCTCCAGAAGTTCGCCACGCTCCCACCGCCCCTGGAGTTGCCGCTCGACTTCCCGCGCCCCGCCTTCCAGACGTTCAACGGCGCGGAGGTCCACCGCGTCATCCCGAAGGAACGGAGCGCCTCCATTGACGCCTTCGCCCGCCGGCACCACACCACGCTCAACATCGTCTTCCTCTCCGCGCTGCACGCGCAGCTGCACCGGCTGAGTGGACAGCGGGACTTCGTGGTGGGCACGCCCATCGCCAACCGCGACGACGAGCGCGTGGCGCCGCTCCTGGGGCTCTTCGCCACCGCGCTGCCCATGCGCTGCACCGTGCGGCCGGGCATGACCTTCCAGCAGCTGTTGGAGGACACGCGCCAGACGGCGGCGGAGGCGTATGACCACCACGTCTACCCCAGCGTGCTGGCCATCCAGGAGCTGAACCCGGACACGGACCTGTCCCGCAACCGCCTCTTCTCCGTGATGTACGGGTTGCAGAACAACAAGCTGCGGCTCGCCGACGAGGTCCGCTTCGAAGGGCTCCAGCTGGAGTTCCTGCGCGGCATCGAGGTCGCCGAGAGCGAGACGTCCAAGTTCGACCTCACGTACATCGTGGACCACGTCGCCAGCGGCGTCATCGTCCGGCTCAACTACAACACCGACCTGTTCAAGGCCGCGACCGCGGAGCGGATGCTGGAGCAGTACCTCTCGCTCGTCGAACAGCTGGTGGCGGACCCCACCCGCGCGCTCGCGGACTACCGGATGCTGTCCACGACGTCGGAGCAGCGGCTGCTGCACGCGTTCAACGACACGGCCCTGCCCTTCGACGCGGACACCGGCGTGCACCGCCTGGTGGAAGCGCAGGTGGAGCGCACGCCGGACGCGGTGGCGCTCTCGTGGGAAGGCGGACACCTCACGTACCGGCAGCTGGACCGCGAGGCCAACCGCTGGGCCCACCACCTGCTGGCGCACGGCGTGGGCCCGGAGGACCGGGTCGGCGTGCGCCTGGAGCCGTCACCGGAGCTGGTGCTCGCGCTGCTGGCCGTGCTCAAGGCGGGCGCCGCGTACGTGCCCGTCAGCCCGGAGCATCCCGAGGAGCGCCAGGCCCAGGTGCTGGACGCCGCCGGAGCCCGGCTGCTCATCACCGCGGGGCCGCTGGCCCAGAGCCTCCAGCGCCTGGGGCTGACGGTGCTCTCCATGGACGCGGAGCGCGCCGCCGTGGCGGCCCGGCCCTCCACCTCCCCGGCGGGCTCGCTGGGTGGCCGGGCCCTGGCCTACGTGCTGTTCACGTCGGGCACCACGGGCGTGCCGAAGGGCATCGAAATCGAGCACCGGGGCATCGCCAACGTCGTCGCCTCCACCCAGCGGGACTACGCGCTGGACGCGAGCGACGCGGTGCTGCTGCTCACCTCGTTCACGTTCGACCCGTTCGTGCTGGACCTCTACTGGCCGCTGACGGTGGGCGCGCGGGTGGTGATTCCTCCCCAGGCCGCGGCCCGCTCGCCCCAGCACCTGGCGGAGGTCGTGCGCCGCGAAGCCATCACCCTGTTCCAGTGCGTGCCCCTGATGCTGGGGGAGCTGGTGGACGCGCGGCGTGCAGGGCGCATCCCGGAGCTGCCGTCGCTGCGGCGGGTCCTCTCCGGAGGCGCGTACCTGCCGCGCGAGCTGCGCGACGCGTTCCTCGCGACGTTCCCCACCCGCCTGGCGAACCACTACGGCCCCACGGAGGTCACCGTGGATGCCAGCCGCTTCGACTGCGCGCGGCCGGTGGAGGGCGACATCGTTCCGCTGGGCCGGCCCATCGCCAACACGCGCCTCTACCTGTTGGATGAAGCGCTGCGCCCCGTGCCCTTCGGCGTCACCGGCGAGCTGTACGTGAGCACGCCGGGGCTCGCGCGCGGCTACCTGGGCGACCCGGCGCGCACCGCTCGTGCCTTCCTGCCGGACCCCTTCCACCCGGAGCCGGGCGCGCGGATGTACCGCACCGGGGACCTGGGCCGGTACACCGAGGCGGGCGACGTCGAGTTCATCGGCCGCGTGGACAAGCAGGTGAAGGTCCGCGGCAACCGCGTGGAGCTGGAGGAGATTGAGTCCCGGCTCGCCGCGCACCCGGCGGTGGCAGGCTGCATCGTGCGGCACGCGCGCAAGCCCGGCGGCGGCGACGGCCTGGTGGCCACCGTGGAGCTGCACGAGGCCGCGAGCACGCTCCAGGGCGAGGGCCTGCGCTACCGCATGTTCACGCTCGCCCAGCGCCCGGAGCTGAAGCGGGCCATGGACGACCTGCACGTGGGCGCGTGGCCGGACTTCTTCGCGGGGGACACCGTCCTGCGCGAGTTCTGGCCGCGGCTCGCGGAGGAGTTCGCCGCGCACCAGTTCGCGCTCGTCGACGAGGACGACGCGGTGGTGGCCGCCGGCAACGCGCTGCCCATCCGTTGGGACGGCACGCGCGAGGGCCTGCCCGCGGGCTGGGACGCGGGGCTGCGGCAGGGCTTCGAGGACGCGGCGCGCGGCGTGCCCGCCGACACGCTGATGATCCTCACCGGCGTGGTGGCCGAGGACGCCCTGGGCCGGGGGCTCGCCACGCTCATCCTGCGGGGCTTCAAAGCCCTGGGGCGCGCGCACGGACTGGGCCGGGTGGTCGTCCCGGTGCGGCCCACCGGCAAGGCGTCGCGTCCCGACCTGTCCTTCGAACAGTGGTGCCACGCGCGCCGCGAGGACGGACAGCTCCAGGACCCATGGCTGCGCATCCACGAGCGCGTGGGCGGCCGGATGCTCCACGTGGAGTCGCGCTCGCAGTACATCCGCGCGGACCTGGCTTCGTGGGAACAGTGGAGCGGCCAGCGGCTCGCCGCGTCCGGCGAGTACGCGCTCCCGGGCACCATGCAGCCGGTGACGGTGGACGTGGAGCGGGGCTTCGCCGAGTACCACGACCCGAGCGTGTGGATGGAGCACCCGCACACGGAAGGCGAGCCCTCCGCCTGGCGGCTCCTGGACGGCGCACGGCTCCAGGACTTCCTGGCGAAGACGCTGCCGGACTACATGCTGCCGGAGCGCTACCAGTTCGTCTCGCGCCTGCGCCGCAATCTCAGCGGCAAGGTGGATGAGCGCGCCCTGCCCCCGGCCTTTGGTGACGAAGGGCCCGCCGCACCGCCGGTCGCACCCCAGACGCCGCTCCAGGAGCGGCTGGCGGAGCTCTGGAAGGACGTGCTGGGCCTGCCCAACGTGGGCATCCACGCGGACTTCTTCGAATTGGGAGGGCACTCCATGCGCGCCCTCCAGCTGCTGGCGCGCATGACCGATCAGTTCGGCGTGACGCTGGGCCTGCGGCAACTGCTCAAGCACCGCACCATCCACCGCCTGGAGAAGCTCGTCGGCGAGGCCCTGGCCACGCGGGCCACGATCCCGGACGCGGCCGTATCTCACGAAGCATCCGTTACAGCAGTGCCCGTGTTGGAAGCGGCCCCTGCGCTCTCCCCCGAGGGCCGGGGTGACGCCGTGGGCCACCACGGGGAGCTGCTCCAGGGCGTGTTCCGCGACGCGGACGGGAGCTTGCACCGGGGCCTGCTGTCGCTGCCCTGCGGCATGCTTCGTTCGGACGCGCGCTTCCAGCTCACGTCTGGCGCGGGGCTCACCGTGGAGCCCGCGTGGAAGACCAAGGCGGCCCGGGCCGCGGCGCTCACCCTGGAATGGGCGGGCGTGGAGCCACGCGGCGCGCACCTGGTGGTGCACAGCAACATCCCCGTGGGCTGGGGGCTGGGTTCCTCCACGAGCGACGTGGTGGCCACCATCCGCGCCGTATCCGCGGCGCTGGACCGGCCGCTGACGCCGGAGGACACCGCACGGCTGGCGGTGAAGGCGGAGACGGCATCGGACTCCACCATCTTCGGCAACAGCGCGCTGATCTTCGGGCATCGCGAGGGCGTGGTGCTCCACCGCTTCAGCGGCGAGGTGCTCGACCTGCGGGTGGTGAGCATCAACCTGGACCCCGGCGGCAAGGGCGTGGACACCCTGGCCCACGCGCCCGCCCGCTACGACAGCGAGGAGATAGAGCAGTTCCAGCGCCTGCGTGCATCGCTGGAGCGGGCGCTCGCGACAGGGGACTACCGGCTGCTGGGTGAGGTAGCCACGGCCAGCGCGCGCATCAACCAGCGCTTCCTGCCCAAGCCCCACTTCGACCTGCTGCTGGAGGTGATGGAGTCCTCCGGCGCGGTGGGCCTCCAGGTGGCGCACAGCGGAACGGTGGCGGGGCTGCTCTTCGACCCGCGCACGTCCGACGTGGAGGCGCGACTGTCGAAGTGCCAGGCGCTCCTCGCGGAGCGGGGCTTCCCCGGCACGTGGCGCTTCTCCAGCCACGACCGGAGCCGGCCCGCCTCCGCCTGACGCGTGCTACGCGGGAGGCCGGTGCGCGGCGGCATGGCCGCGCATCACCTCCTGGAAGAAGCGCCGTCCGACAAAGAAGCCGCCCAGCGGAGCACCTGACCAGAGGGCTCCAGTGGACGGATCGAGGATCCACGGCGTGATGTCGACACCCTCCGCGCCCGAGGCCCTGCGCAGCGGTCCCAGCCGCGCCCGGTCCTCGGGCGTGGGCGGATTTCCCAGCTCGAACACCTCGATGGACGCGCGCCGCGCAGGGGAGCGCGCCGCACCGGCATCCAGGCAGCGTGAAGCCAGCGCCGTCACCTCTTCGCGCGTCAGGGCGAAACACCGCTTGGGGTCCCGCGCGCGGTCCACCATGCACGCCAGTTTCAGCCCACGTGCGTCCCACCGGTGCACCACCACGTCCGAGGCGTCCGCCAGGGCCTGGGCTCCGTCGGGGGCGCCCCACACGAAGCCGCGCTCGGAGACAGCGCGGTGGGCGAAATAGGAAGCGAAGGACGCGGCATCACCGCGCTGTTCAGGAGAGGTCGTCATGGGAGGGAGCACACGCCGCCTCGATTCTGTTTCCAACAGCCCCCCACGTCTGACGAGCGAAGCCCACCCCTCTCGTCCCATCCGACGCTTGGATTCCAGCCGCATCACGCACCGACACCAGGCCCCAGGAGGCCCGCGCATGATGGACGACGCATCCCAGCTGTGGACCCGCAGGCGCATGCTGGAGGCCACGGGGGGCCTCCTCACCGCGAGCGCGTGGATGCCTCCGGTGCTCGCCGCCGCGCCACAGGTGAAGCTGCCCGACACCTTCGCCAAGACGGAGCGCGAGCGTACCGGTCCACCCAACCCACAGCCCGAATCCGAGCGCGTGGGCTGGGCCGTCGTCGGCCTGGGCCACCTGTCGCTCGAGGAAATCCTCCCCGCCTTCGGACAGATGAAGCGCGGCAGGCTGGTGGCGCTGGTAAGCGGCAACCGCGAGAAGTCGCAGGCCATCGCGAAGCAGTACGGCGTGCCGGACAAGGGCCTCTACGACTACAAGTCGTTTGATCAGCTCAAGGACAACCCGGAGGTGCAGGCCGTCTACATCGTCCTGCCCAACAGCATGCACGCGGAATTCACCGTGCGCGCGGCGCAGGCGGGCAAGCACGTCTTCTGCGAGAAGCCCATGGCCAACACCTCGGCCGAGTGCCAGCAGATGATCGACGCGTGCAAGAAGGCCGACCGCAAGCTGGGCATCGCGTACCGGCTCCAGTACGAGCCGCACCACCGCGCGGTCATCCAGATGGCGCGCAACAAGGAACTGGGCACGCTCAAGCTCTTCACCGCGAACAACGGCCAGAACCAGGGCGAGCCCAACCAGTGGCGTCACAAGAAGGCACTGGCGGGCGGCGGCGCGCTGCCGGACGTGGGCATCTATTGCCTCTCCGCCGCGCGCTACTTCAGCGGCGAGGAGCCCACGGAAGTGCAGGGCTTCAGCCAAAGCACGCCCGGCGATCCACGCTTCAAGGAAGTGGAGGAGTCCTTCGCCTTCCACCTGCGCTTCCCCTCCGGCTTCCAGGCGCACTGCACCAGCCACTACGGCACGCACGAGACCAAAGACCTGCGGCTGATGGGCACGGACGGCTGGGCGTCCATGGACCCGGGCTTCGCCTACAGCGGGCTGCGCCTGCGCGTGGGAATGAAGTCCAAGACGTTCCCCAAAGCAGATGACACGGTGGAGCGAAGCTTCAGCCAGCCGAGCCAGTTCGCTCGGGAGATGGACCACTTCTCGCGCTGCGTGCAGGAGAACGTCATTCCTCACACGCCGGGCGAGGAGGGCCTCGCGGACGTGCGTATCATCGAAGCGCTCTACCGCTCCGCACAGGAGGGCAAGGCGGTGAAGCAGGAGGCCGCGAAGAAGCTGGATGCCTTCCGCGGCCCGCCTCCCAAAGAAGAAGGCTGAGCCCCATGCAGGCCACCAGCGGTCCGTGACCAGGCCCTGCGCCCCGAAGTTCTCCGCGAGGACGAACGCCTCACGGAACGCTGCGATGGGGTGCGTGCACGGACGGCAAAGCGAGGAAACGGGCAGAGGCATCCGCCCGGGCACGGTTGCATCCAAACCTGTCCGACAGTCGGACCGACTTCCGCCGCATGGGGGCCTGTGGCCGCGCTGGTTCGTTCGGCAGGGGCGCGACGTCGTGCGTGCGCGAACGCCAACATGGGCCACGGATGGAGGCGCCCGCCCGGGGCCGGTTGCCAGAAAAGCTGTCCGACAGTCGGACAGGTTTTCAGCCCATGCGGCCCGGGGGCGCGCTGGCCCGGCAAGCGACGCGGAGGGTGGACCCGCACGTCCAATGTCAGACCCCTGTGGTTGGATGGCGATGCTGGGACGAGGAGGGGGATGGGGATGGAACGGCGAGGACTCGTGGCCTATGTGGAGGCGCAAATCGAGCGCGATATCGCGCTGGGGCGGCTGCACCCGAGCGGACAATTCGGCTCCGAAGCAAAGCTGGCGCGTCGCTATGAGGTGTGTCGGGGCACCATCCGCGAGGCGCTACGGCGGCTGGCGGCGCGAGGCCTGGTGGTGCAGCGCCCCGGACGCAAGACGCGCGCGGTGCCGCTGGATGAGTCGCTGACACTGGAGAACCTGGGGCTGGCGCTGCATGACGCGAGCAACCCGGATGCCCGGTGGCTTCTGGAGGGCTACTTCAGCCTCAAGCGACAGGTGCTGTTGGAGCTTCTGGCCGACTGCTGCGCGAGGGCCTCGGACCTCGACCTGGACCGACTGGGGAGCACGTGCTTCCAGCTCCAGGATGCAGCGCGCTGGGAGTCGGGGGAAGTCTGCGCGTGGGCGGAATTCGAGTTGCTGCGGCATGCGGCGCGGGTGGCGGCGCGTCCGGGGCACGTGCTCCTCGTTCAGTCCCTGCAGCGGGCCTTCCTGGGAGGAGCCGCTCAACTGCTGCCGCTCATGGGTGGAGAGGCGCTGCGCGAGTGGGCCTTCCGCGTGATGGCGATTCTGAACGAGCGCGACGTGCAGGCCCTTCAGCATGAGCTGCCAGCGCTGCTGAAGGCTCGCGATGAGCGCGTACTGAATGCCTTTGCCCCTGCTTCCCAGGAGCAGGCTTCACCCGAGGCCCACGTTCCCCCCGTGACATCAGCCACGCAGGACTCTGCGCCAAAGACACACCCCTGCACGGAAGCACGTGACCCCGGCGCTCCTACGTCAGCCCCTGGGCAGGACGAGTCGTTGGAGACACGCCACTGCGTGGAGGAGCATCGATTCGACGACCTCGTGTCGACCGGGGAGCAGGACACGGCACCCGAGGACCTCCTCGTGAAGCCGAACAGCGGGCAACCACCGCCTCCAGCCGCTCCGGGATGCTCCACCTGCGAGTTCCGAGGGGAATGCACTGAGAAGAGCGTGGCCGATGCGGCCTTGGAAGACCTGTTCGACTGTCGGTCAGGTTGAGGCATCGCGCCTCCAACGGACCTCTCACTCCCTACTCACGCCCGGCGATGGCTGCGCCGATACGCGCCGGGAGCGGTCCCGTCCCAACGCTTGAAGGCCCGGTTGAAGGACGCCTCGCTCTGGTAGCCGATGGCCGGAGCGACCTCGCTCAGGGGCAGCTCGCTTTCGCGCAGGAGCTGGGCGGCCTTGATCATCCGCCATCCCACCAGGTACTCCAGCGGCGGTTCCCCCACGAGTTCGCTGAAGCGCGCGGCGAACCCGGACCGCGACAGGGCCACGGCGGACGCGAGGCTCTCCACCGTCCAGGGTTCCTCGGGGCGCTCGTGGATGAGCGCGAGCGCTTTGCCAATCTGCGGATCCGCCAACGCCCGCAGCCCGCTCTCCCGGCACGACTCCTCCGACTTCATGATGTGCGCCCGCAGGGCCTGCACCAGCAGGATGTCCGCGAGCCGGCTCATGATGACGGTGGCGCCCGGGTGGGACGACGCGCTCTCCGTCAGCAGCAACTGCACCGTGGACGCCAGTGACGGCGCCGTCGCCGCGTCGTCCGCGGCCAGGTGGATGACGCGGGGCAGTTCCTTGAAGAGGAGCGTGCGCGGCGCGACGCCCAGCTGGAACGACGCCGCGACCAGCGTGGTCCGCTCGCCGTCGCCGCCCAGCCGGATGGAACCCTTTCCTCGGGCGCTCGCGCAGGCCCCGTGCGCCAGGACATGAACGGGGCTGTCCTCCTTGTCGCGCAGCGTGTGCCCTCCGCCATGCGGCAGCACCGCCAGGTCTCCCGCGCACAGCACCAGGGCTCCCGGAACGCCCTCCACCTCCAAACGGGCCCCACCGCGCGCGACGAGGATGATGTGCGCGCCGGGGGACGTCCCGAACTGGAGCCCCCACGGGGCGAACAGCTCGAAGCGGCCGTGCATCCGGGTGGACAGGCGCAGGGTGTCCAGGACGTCCGCCAGGACATCCGCCCCCTGGGCCTCCAGCGAATCTGGACGATCGGTCAATTTATTTGGACTGGATGCCATGGCACGTCCATAGCGCCTGGAGCATTCAACGGCCATGGCAAATACACTCAAGCTCCTCTCCCCCTTGCGCCTGGGCCGGCTCGAACTGAAGAACCGGCTGGTGATGGCCCCCATGACCCGCAGCCGGGCGCTGGTGGACGGCAACGTCCCCAACCCGCTGGCGGTGACCTATTACGAGCAGCGGGCGTCCGCGGGCCTCATCGTCACCGAGGGCACCCAGGTCAGCCCCCAGGGCGTCGGGTACATCCGCACGCCGGGCATCCACTCGCCGGAGCAGGTGGCGGGCTGGAAGAAGGTGACGGACGCGGTCCACGCGGTGGGCGGGCTCATCTTCGCGCAGCTGTGGCACGTGGGGCGCGTGTCGCACCCGGACTTCCATGGTGGCGAGTTGCCGGTGGCGCCGTCCGCGATTGCCGTCCAGCAGGAGGTCTTCACGTTCCAGGGGAAGAAGCCCGCGGTGACGCCCCGGGCCCTGGAGACGCAGGAGATTCCCGGCGTCGTCGAGCAGTTCCGCCAGGCCGCTCGCAACGCGAAGGAGGCTGGCTTCGACGGCGCGGAGCTGCATGGCAGCAATGGCTACCTGCTGGACCAGTTCCTGCGGGACGGCTCCAACCAGCGCACGGACGCGTACGGCGGCAGCATCGAGAACCGGGCGCGTCTCCCGCTGGAGGCGGCGCGGGCGGTGGCGGAGGTGTTCGGCGCGGACCGCGTGGGCTACCGGCTCTTCCCGCAGAACTTCCCGTACACGGGCATGCACGACTCCACGCCCACGGAGACCTTCACGTACCTGGCCCGCGAGCTGGGCAAGCTGGGCCTGGGCTACCTGCACGTGACGGAGCTCGTCACGGGCCCCGCCGCTCCGGCGCCCGAGCAGCGCATCACTCCGGCGATCCGCAAGGCCTTCCCGGGCGTCATCATCGCCAACGGGGGCTACGACGCGCAGGCCGGTGAAGCGGTCATCGAGCGCGGCGAAGCGGACCTCGTGGCGTACGGCGTGCCGTTCCTCGCGAACCCGGACCTGCCGGAGCGCTTCCGCCGGTCCGCCCCGCTCAACACGCCGGACGCGTCGACCTTCTTCCAGGGCGAGGAGCAGGGCTTCACGAGCTACCCGGCGCTGAGCTGAACCGAAAGGGGGAACCGTCATGAGCACGCAGCGAATGGACGTCCTGGAGCGAAGGCTGGCGCGGATCATCGACCTGCCCGAGCCCACACAGGGGCAGTTCGGGCCCGCGCACACGGTGGTGCCGGTCATCTCACCGGAGGACTACGCGCGGTCGGATCCGTTCATCTTGTTGATGGACGACCGCATCGACGGCAAGCCCATCGGCGGGCCGCATCCGCACGCGGGCTTCGAGACGGTGACCCTCGTGGTGAAGGGCGGGATGACCCACGACAGCGGCAGCCTGGGTGAAGGCGACGTGCAGTGGATGACGGCTGGCAGCGGCGTCATCCACGGCGAGGGACTGGAGGGCGACCTGGGCCAGGCGCGCATCCTCCAGCTCTGGCTGACCCTGCCCAAGGCGCAGCGCTGGGTGCCCGCGGGCTACCAGGACCTGCCGTACGCGGAGCTGCCGGTGCGGCGCGAGCCGGGCGTGGAGGTGCGGCTCTACAGCGGCACGTCGGGAACGGTGCGGTCGGCGACGAAGAACTACGTGCCCGTCACGCTGGCGGAGCTCCAGTTGGAGCCGGGCGCGTCCATCGCGCAGGAGCTGCCCGCTTCGTACAACGGCTTCTTCTACGTGCTGGAGGGAGAGGTCGCGGTGGGGCCGGACCGCCAGGCGCTGAAGCCCGGGCAGGTGGGCTGGCTGGACCGGCCGGTGTCGGGAGGTGACAGCAAGGTCCGCGTCACCGGGACGACGCGGGCGCGCGTGCTGCTGTACGCCGGACAACCGCAGCGCGAGCCGCTGGTGAGCCACGGGCCGTTCATCGGGGACACCCAGGAGGACATCCTGAGGTCCTTCGCGGGATACCGTGCGGGCCGCTTCGGTCCGCCACCGCAGAGGTAGTGGACCGAGGCTTCGCGAACGTCAGCGGCTTTCGACGGGGGCCGGCGCCAGGGTGGCGGCGGCCGTCACGCCGGAGTTCGCGCGCTCCAGGTGCGGACCCAGCTGGCCCATCAGCATCAGCCCGGCCATGCGGAAGTCGGAGATGAAGGACCAGAGCGGGTACTTGAAGGTCGCGGGGCGGTTGTGCTCGATCTTGAAGTGGCTGGCCCACGCGAAGCCGTAGGCGCACACCAGGGCGGCGGGAATCAGCGCGCCGCGTCCGGTGACGGCGGCGGTGACTCCCAGGCTCACTCCCAGGCTGGTGCCGGCGAAGTGCAGCCAGCGTGTCGACGCATGCTTGTGCTCGCGCAGGTAGAACGGCCAGAACTCGGCATAGGTCTGGATGCGGTCGGACATGAAGTGAAGTTGTGTCCAGCTGCCCGCCTCTCGTCAACCCATGCGGGCCCCCTTCGTGCCGGCTGCTACACCGGTCGGCTCCGGACCGTGGGCAGGAGAGCAGCCAGGCGGTCCTCGACGCGGCCCGTCGTTTTTGGACGGGCCGGGAACAATCCGGTGCGAACGGCCCGGACGTGAGGAGGCGCGAACCGCGCGTGTCGTGAAAGACTCGGGGGCGCGCATGAGTGACTGGACGCCCAAGCTGAACCCCACGGTGGACCTGCGGCGGCTCCCGCTGAACGCGGAGGAGGGCTTCGTGCTGTCGCGGCTGGACGGCCACACGCGCGAGAAGGACCTGCCCGCGCTGACGGGGTTCCCGCCAGACAAGCTGCGGGACATCCTCGCGAGGCTGGTGTCCCAGGGAGCCCTGCTGCCGGGCACGGAGGCCGCGAGTCCCGTGAACACGGTGCGTCCGCCGGAAGCTCCAGCCCCGTTCGCGGATCATCCCGCGCCGTCGCTCGACGCGAGCGACACCGAACCGCTGCCGGAAGCGGAGTCCTCGGACGGCTCCGACGATGACGCCGGTGCCACGGACGACGTGCCCGAAGCGGTGCTGGGCGACTACCGCAAGCTCTTCGAGACGCGGCTGCACGCGCTGCCGGAGGACCAGCGGGTAGCGCTCGCGCATGGGGCGGAGGACCCGGAGCTGTCCGCGCTGTGCTTCGACCCGGTGCCCGCCGTCATCAAGGCCGTGCTGGAGAACTCGCGAGTGGGCCTCGCGCACGCACGGCTCATCGCGAGGCACCACCGCAACCCCGTGGGCCTGGAGGCGCTGGTGGCCCGAGCCGCCTTCGCCGCGGACACCGGCGTGCGCCGCTTCCTCGTGCGCAATCCACAGCTGCCGGCCGCCCTCTTCCGCCGCCTGTGGGCGATGCGCCGCCTGATGGAGCACCACAAGCTCACGGTGGACCGGGACGTACCGGAGCAGACCCGCCGCACCGCGCGCGAGCTGTTGCGCCAGCGCTTCTCCACCGGCCCGTCCGAGGAGAAGGTGGAGCTCATCCTCAACACGGAAGGCCGGGCCCTGGGCGCGCTCGTGGGCATGCCGGTGGACGGAAAGACGACGTCGCTCCTGTGCGGGCGCACGTACCGCTCGCCCATGCTGGTGCAGAACATCGCGCGCTGGAGCGCCGCGCCGCCCGCGCTCATCGCGCACCTGCTCAAGCAGGAGCTGGTCCGCCGTCAGCCCCAGCTGCGCATGATGCTCGCGCGCCACCCCAACGCCCCCGCGGACGCGAAGCGCGCCTGAGCCTCATGCCCCACGCCGAAGCCAGGGTCGTCCGCGAGTTGAAGCACCACCTGCTCAAGCACGGGCTGCGCAGGTCGCGCGTCCTGCACCTGCTGGTGGATGCGCATCCCTCGTATGTCCGCAGCCCGTTCGCCCGGGACCTGGAGCCCATGACGCGGCTCACGTTGGAGGGCACCCGGCCGGACATCCTGTGCAGCGTGGCGCGGCCCGAGGGCGTCCTCGTCACGGGCATCGAGGTGAAGGCCTCTGAAAGGGATTGGGTCCAGGGCCTGGGCCAGGCGCACAGCTACCGCGCGGGCGTCCATCACGCGTACCTCGCGCTGCCGGCCTCCGCCGCCGACCTCCGCGCCCCCACCCTGGCGCAGGCGCGGAGCATCGGGGTCGGCATCCTCGCCCGGGACGCGAAGCACTGGGTGGAGGTCGTTGCACCCGCGGACCCCACCCCGCTGCCCCGCGCCGTCAGCCAGGCCTCCTCGCTGCTCGAAGGCGTCCCCGCCGCGCGCAGCCTCCAGCTCAACCATCCCCTCAACTACCTCGCGGCCGCGTTCCTCGCGGACCGGGGCGCTCCTTCCGGAGCGCTGCTGAAGTCGCTCGCCGCGCACTGGAAGGACCTGGGGAGCGACAGCTCCCGGCGCCACGCGGCCACGGGCGCCAACACGCTCGGGCTGCTGGACCTGGACTGGAAGCCCACGCTCGAAGGCCGCACCGTGGCGGACCTCCTGGCCGCGCTCCAGTTCGACCCCGACACCCGCTACGACAAGCGCAAGCGCCTGCTGGACGTGCACACGGCCTTCGCCGCCGTGGCGCGCTTCGTCCTCATCCGTCAGCCCGCGGTGCGCCTCATCCACCGGACCCTCACGGACCACGGCGGAAGCCTCACGCTGCCGGAGCTGGCCGTGGCGGCGGGCCATGACGACCCGGCGCTGGCGACAGCCCTCTTCCTCGCGGACCCCTCCGGAACGCTGAAGCCCGGGCTGCGGGGGCCGGACATCAACCCGTCCACCGTCTTCAAACTCAAACAGAACCTCTGGCACGCGGGCCTGCTCGACACCAAGGCCCACGGCACCGCCGGCAAGGACGCCCGCGCCTACCGGCCCGCCGAGGACGTCTGGGCCCTGCCCCGCGACAAGTCCGCCACGGCCCCTTGACTACAACTGTAGCCATGGCGTATCGCTCCTGACTACAACTGTCGTCAGGAGGGCTGCCGTGGCCAGACCAGGTTCCGAAGTCCCGTCGTTCGTCCGGGAAGCGCTGGGCTGGCTGTTGGCCCTGCACCTCCTGCTCGCGTTGATGCCCTCCCTGCACCTGAGGGAGACGCTGCAAGCCGGAGCCCACAAGGCCCGCGTGTGGTGGAAGGCCGCGGACACCGTGCGCCGTCACGGGGCGCCGCTCCTCCCCGCGATGATCAGGGCTTCCGCGCGGTGATGAGCGGCTGGTTGAAGCCCGTCTCCTCCGGCGTGTACCAGCGCGGATCCACCAGCCCCGCCCGGGTGAGCGCCTGCTCCAGCTCCACGGGTTGCAGCAGGCGGTAGACGCCGGTGTGCTCGGTGGTGTGCCAGATGCCGGACTCCTGGCGCAGGATGAACTGGCGCACCGTGTACTGCCTTTCATCCACCGCCCAATCCCAGACCTGGAACAGCACGCGGCGGCCCAGCGGCGTGTCCAGCACGCGCTCCGCCGTGAAGCGCGGCCGCTTCTCCAGCAGCGCCGAGTGGTCGCGCAGACTCGCCACCAGCAGGCCCCCGGGCACCAGGCGCGACGCCATCGCGGTCGCGGCGTCGTCCAGGTCCGAGTCCTCCAACAGGTGCGCCATCGCGTTGTCGCAGGACATCACTACGTGGAAGGTGCCCGGCACCTGCCAGTCCAGCATCCGCATGTCCGCCACGCCGGTGGTGATGCTCACGTGCATGGCGCGGGCTTCCCGCTCCGCTCTCGCCACCGCGGAGGGGCTCAGGTCCGTGGCGTGCACGGAATAGCCCCGCGCCGCCAGCCCCAGCGCCTGCGTGCCGATGCCGCACGCGCAGTCCAGCACCCGGCGCGGCGGCGGCGCGCCTGAGCGGCGCAGGAGCGCGTCCAGCACCGCGCCCTGCCGGTCCACCGACTGCTCCCAGTCCGCGAAGAGCAGGTGGTACTCCTCGGCCAGCCCTTCGTAGAAGTCCAGGACGCTGTCAGACATGACGGCTTCCTCCTTAACACCCCCATGCGGGCCGTCACGCGCATGGATGCCGGACGTCGCCTGTCCGTCATGTCGGAGCCACGTTGGAGCCGGGAGGTCTTCTCCTGTGTGGGTTGTTACCCGGAAGACGGGGCTCGGGAAGCCCGCGCGGGCAGGGGCGGACACCGGGCAGGATGCACCGTCATTCCCCGCGTGAATCTCGCGCGCACCCGAGGCAAGGAGCACCGATGATGTCGTTGACGCCGTCACAGGTCCGCCTGGGATGGTCCGCCACGAACAAGGCGGAGGCCATCCGCCTGGTCGGACAGGTGATGGTGGAGTCGGGCTTCATCTCGCCCGGCTACGTCGACAGCATGCTCAAGCGCGAGCAGGTGTCCGGCACGTTCCTCGGCCACGGCATCGCCATTCCGCACGGCCTGCCGGAGGCGCGCCACCTCGTGCTCCAGACGGGCGTCGTCGTGGTGCAGTTCCCCGCCGGGGTCGTCTGGAGCGAGGACGGCCATGCGCACCTCGTGGTCGGCATCGCCGCGAGGTCCGACGAACACCTCCAGGTGCTCGCCAACCTCACCGGCGTGCTGGACGATGAGGCCCGGGCCGTGGCCCTGGCCTCCACCCTGGACGCGGCCGTCATCATCCAGGCGCTCCAGGGCTCCGGCGCCCCGAGGGAGCAGCAAGGCGCTTCCGCGTTCGAAGGCCTCTCGCTCCAGGTCCTGTCCCCTTCCCCGCACGGCCTGCACGCGCGTCCCGCCACCACGGTGGTGGAGGTGGTGCGCCGCTTCCGCGCGGACGTCACCATCCACCACGAGGGGCGGCAGGCGAACGCCCGCAGCCTCCTGTCGCTGCTGCGCCTGGGCGCCCGGGGCGGCTCCACGCTGACGCTCACCGCGGCGGGGGACGACGCGGCGGCGGTGCTCCTCGCGTTGCAAGAGGCCTTCGAGGTCGGCCTGGGAGAGGAGCCTCCCGCTGCTCGCGCGCTGGCACTGGAGCCCATGCCCGCCGCCGTGCTCGACTACGAGGGGACCCTGGTCGCGGGCCTGTCCGCGTCGCCGGGCATCGCGGCCGGGCCCGTGTGGGCCTTCCAACGCGAACGGCTGGAGGTGGAGGAGCGGGCCGTGGACGCCGCGCGGGAACACCAGCTGCTGGAGACGGCCCTGGCCGGAGCGGCGGCGGAGCTGCGCCAGCTGCACGAAGGTTTCCTCCAGAAGGCCGGAGCGCAGCGGGCCGCCATCTTCAAGGCGCACCTGGAGCTGCTCGACGACCCGGAGATGTTGAGGGATTCGCACGGCCTCATCGACACCGGCCTGAGCGCGGGCGCGTCCTGGCTCCGCGTCTTCGAGAGCCGCGCGGAGGCGCTGGCCGTGATGGACGAACCGGTGCTGGCCTCGCGGGCCGCCGACCTGCGGGACGTGGGCCGGCGCGTGCTGCGGCCCCTGGCCCGGGTGCTGGAGGGCGAGCCCACCTTCCCGGATCATCCGGTGGTGCTGCTGGCGGAGGACCTGGCGCCGTCGGACACCGCGAAGCTGGACCCCGCCATGGTGCTGGGCCTGTGCACGGCGGGCGGAGGCACCACGTCGCACACGGCCATCATCGCGCGCTCGTTGGACCTGCCAGCGGTGGTGGCGGTGGGGCCGTCCGTGCTGGACCTGCGCAACGGGCAGCACTGCATCCTGGACGGCGACGCGGGCGTGCTCGTCGTGCGGCCTTCGGCGCGGGACCGGGCCAAGGCCGCGCACCAGCGCGAGCGGATCCGCCTACGGCGCGAGCAGGAGCACCTGGAGCGCTACCGGCCCGCCATCACGCTCGACGGTCGGCGCGTGGAGGTGGCCGCGAACATCAGCGAGGCCGCGGAAGCCATCAAGGCCGTGGACGCGGGCGGCGAGGGCGTGGGCCTGATGCGCACGGAGTTCCTCTTCCTCCATCGCGACGAACCGCCCGGCGAGGAGGAGCAGCTCCACGCCTACCTCACCATGGTGCGCGCACTGAACGGCCTGCCGCTCATCCTGCGCACGCTGGACATCGGCGGGGACAAGCGCGTGCCGTACCTGTCGCTGCCGGCGGAGGCGAACCCGTTCCTGGGCGTGCGCGGCATCCGGCTGTGCTTCGAACGGGAGGACCTGTTCCGCACGCAGCTGCGCGCCATCCTGCGCGCGTCGATGGAGGGCCCGGTCCGCATCATGTATCCCATGGTGGCGATGCCCGAGGAGCTGGCGAAGGCGCGCGCCATCACCGAGTCCGTGCGCCGCGAGGTGGGCGCGGATCCGGTGGAGACGGGCATCATGGTGGAGGTGCCCTCGGCGGTGATGATGGCGGAGCAGCTGGCGCGGGACGTGTCGTTCTTCTCCATCGGGACCAACGACCTGACGCAGTACCTGCTGGCCATGGACCGGCAGCATCCGGTGCTCGCGTCCCAGGCGGACGGCCTGCATCCAGCGGTGTTGCGCATGGTGGACCTCACGGTGAAGGCGGCGAGGAAGGCGGGCATCTGGGTGGGCGCGTGCGGCGGCATCGCGGGAGACCCGTCCGGCGCGGTGGTGCTGTCCGGCCTGGGCGTCACGGAGCTGAGCGTGGCCATCCCCAGCATCCCGGCGGTGAAGGCGCTGCTGAGGGGCATCTCCCTGGCGGACGCGGAAGACGTGGCCCGGGCCGCGCTGGAGTGCGGCAACGCCGCCGAGGTGCGGGGACTGGTGCGCGGCCTGCTGGCCCGGAAGGGAGCGAAGGCATGAGGCCGACGAAGCCGGGCGTGGTGACGGTCACGTTGAACGCGGCCATCGACCAGACGCTGGAGTGTCCGGGGTTCACGGCGGGCGCGGTGAACCGAGTGGTGGCGGAGACGCGCACGCCGGGAGGCAAGGGCATCAACGTGGCGGCGTTCCTCGCGGGAGGCACGAGGCCGGTGACGGCCACGGGCTTCCTGGGCGAGGACTCGGTGCCGTTGTTCGAGACGCTGTTCCGCGAGCGAGGCATCCAGGACCGCTGCCTCCGGCTGCCGGGCTCCAGCCGCGTGAACATCAAGGTCGTGGACCGCACGAGCGGCGCGGTGACGGACCTGAACCTGCCAGGCCTGCGCGTGCCGGAGGAGGCATTGGCCGCGCTGATGGAGACGCTGGATGCGCTCGCGGAGGAGAACGGCTGCTTCGTGATGTCCGGCAGCGTGCCGGCGGGAGTGCCCGCGTCCATCTACGCCACGCTGACGGAGCGCCTGCGAGCCAGGGGCGCGGTGGTGGCGGTGGACACGAGCGGAGCGCCGCTGCGCCACGCGGTGGCCGCGAAGCCGGACTTCGTGAAGCCGAACGCGCACGAACTGGAAGAGCTGGTTGGACGCCCCCTGGGGAACGCTGGCGAAATCGCGCGAGCCGCACGCGAACTGCACGCGACAGGCATCGGGTTGGTGGTGGTGTCGCTGGGAGCGGACGGCGCCCTGTTCGTGTCGGACGACGGCGCGTGGCGGGCCCTGCCGCCGCCCGTGGAGGTGGCGAGCACCGTGGGCGCGGGCGACGCGCTGGTCGCGGGAGTGCTGGCGGCGAGGCTGGAAGGCTACGACCTGGAGACCTGCGCCCGGAGGAGCACGGCCTTCGCGGCCGGGAAGCTCGCGAAGGTGGGCCCGGTGCCACCCGCACCCGAGCGCGTGGCGGAGCTGCTCTGCGCGGTGCGGATGCACCCGCTGGGCACGGGTTGATCAACAGCCGCGAGGCCGGTGCACCCGGAAGGTGGTGCCCGCTTCCTCGGTGGACACCCCGTCCACCGCACCGCCGTGCGCGCGGAAGGTCACGCTGTTGGACTCGGGGACGGGCCCGACGGCCGCCCCTCCGCACGCTCAGTCCAACCGTCCCTCCAGCTTCTCGATGGCCGCTCGCACCGCGGGTGGAACCGGCACCTTCTCCTGCGTGGCGTAGCGCAGCGTCACGATGATGGAACCGCCGCGCGTGTAGAGCACCCCGTCGTCCGCGCCCGCCACCACGTGCTCGAAGGTGATGGAGGAATTGCCCACGCGCGTGACGCGCGCGCCCGCCACCAGGTTCACCGGGAACACCACCGGCTTGAGGTAGTCCGCGTGCGTGTTCGCCAGGATGGGCCCCACCCCGTCCGCCATCGTCGTGTCCGCGCCCGCGGCGGACGGCCCCACCAATCCAACGCGAGCCATGTACGCGATGCGCGCGGACTCGAACCAGGTGAACGTGCGGGCGTTGTTGACGTGCCCGTACGCATCCATCTCACTCCAGTGCACGGGGAAGGGCACGACGACGGGGAAGTCCTTCAGGGCGGCGTTCGACATGGCCCCCAGGGTCGCAGGGACCATCCCGCCAGGGAACGGAAACCACGCCTGCCTGCCCTCCAGGAGTCCCGCGCAGGCGTGCTAAGCCAGGGGTCCATGGCTCTCCGGTCCACGCTGGCGCCGCCCGCCGTCACGTCCCTTTCCTCCGCCGTCCGGGGTCCTCGCGATGGCCGGTGAGCCCACGCGGCCGCAGGAGGACAGCCGCTACGACCCGCCCGCGCCCTGGGAGGAGCCGGGCCCCACGCCCCCGCCGCACCTGGTGCGCGAGCGGGGCACCGCCACCGCCACCCGGCCCCAGAAGCACGCGGACATGGTGCGCTGGCTGCACCCCGGGCAGGTGCTGCGCACGGGCCTGGACGCGGTGGTGGCCACGGTGTTCGGCGCGCGCGCGGACCACCGGCTCATCGAAGCGGTGGTGCGGCCGCAGCAGCCCTACTTCGACTATTCGGAGGAGTCCGGCGCGGACGGCGACTTCTGGCTCGACTACGTCTCCGACATCGGCGACGGCTGGGACTCCACCTACGCGGTGGCGCGCCTGCTGGCGCTGCCGGAGCTGCGGCTCCCAGAAGAGGACGGCAAGACAGCGCACATCACGCCGCGAGGCCGCGTGCTGGTGTTCGGCGGCGACGAGGTCTACCCGGGCGCCAGCCGCGAGACGTACGAGGAGCGCACGGTGCAGCCCTATGAGGCCGCCATGCGCCGCTCGCAGGCGCCCCATCCGGACCTGTTCGTCATCCCGGGCAACCACGACTGGTACGACGGCCTGTCCGCCTTCATGCGGCTGTTCTGCGCGCAGCGGTGGCTGGCCGGGCGTCGCACGCGGCAGAGCCGCAGCTACTTCGCGCTGAAGCTGCCGAAGAACTGGTGGCTCATCGGCACGGACGTGCAGCTCAACAGCGACATCGACGTGCCCCAGGTGGAGTACTTCCGCCAGGTCGCGGAGCAGATGGGCCCCGACGACCGCGTCATCCTCTGCAACGCGGAGCCCGCGTGGGTGCTGGCCGCGGCCGCGCGGCGCCACAAGGGCAGCTACCTGGAGAACAACCTGGAGTACCTGGAGGAGAAGGTGCTCGGGCGGCGCATCGCCGTGTTCCTCGCGGGCGACCTGCACCACTACCGCCGGCACGAGGACGACACCGGCCAGCACCGCATCACCGCGGGCGGAGGCGGCGCCTTCATGCACCCCACGCACGCGCCCGCGGCGCCCGTGCTGCGAGACGGCTCCACGCTGCGCAAGAGCTTCCCGACCGAGGCCACGTCCCGGAAGCTCGCGCGCAAGAACCTGTTCCTCATCCGCTACAGCCCGCTGTTCGGGCTCATCACCGGCCTGTGGTACCTGCTGCTCGCGCTGGCGGCCTACGCGGAGGTGGGCTCGCTGGGCCTCTCCCGCCTGCCGGAGGTGGTGACGGCGGTGGCCAACAGCATGGTCAACCGGCCGTGGACGCTCATCCTCGGGATGGTGACGGTGGGAGGACTCGTGGGGCTGGCGGACGCGGCGCTGGGGAAATGGCGCGCGCTGCTGGGCGGCCTGCACGGCGTGGCGCACATCGTGGCGGCGTTCTTCATCGCCTGGGGCGCCACGTACTTCACGGTGAGCAAGCTGGGCGTGTGTCCGGTGCTGTCACCGGATGGCGCGCACTGCGCGGACGGCTGGCTGCACCTGGCGGGCAAGTTCTTCTTCTCCTGCACGTTCACCTTCGTGGGCGGCTTCCTCGTGGGCCCGTTCATCACGGGCCTGTACCTCTGGCTGAGCGTGAACTTCTTCGGCGCGCACTCCAACGAGGCCTTCGGATCGCTCGCGCTGCCGGACTTCAAGAACTTCCTGCGCATGCGCATTGGCAAGGACGGGGCGCTGACCATCTACCCCGTGGGCCTGGAGCGCGTGCCGCGCAAGTGGAAGCCCACCGGAGCGGGGCCCATGTCGCCCGCGTTCGACCCGGACGACCCGAACGCCACGGAGCCGTTCCTCATCGAACCACCCATCCGCGTCTGCCGTTGACGCTACCCGGCCGAGCGCGTGGCGGGAGACGCGCCCGGAGCATCGTCCTCCACCTCCGAGCTGGAACTCGCGGCCCGTGAGGCGTCCTCAAGCAAGGGCGCGATGCCGGGCTGCTTGAGGGTGAGCGTCGCGTAGTCCTGTACGGCCGCGTCCAGGCCCACGTCGCGCTTCGCGCGCTCGGACAGGAACCACTTGTGCTCCAGCACCTGGCAGTAGAGCTCCGCGGTGTCGGCCGCGCGGCCCAGGTCCTTCTGGAGGCGTGACAGCGTGGGGTGGTAGCGCTCGTCCAGCCAGCGGAACGCGGCCACGCTCAGGGGCACGCTGCGGTCCATCTTGCGCGTGAGCGTGGCCTTCATCTCCTGCATCTCGTTGAGCAGCAGGCTCGCCTGGCGCTCCTCCGCGACGATGCCGGTGAGCGAGTGCAGCTGGTGCCGGTGGTACTCGCGGTCCGTGACGATGGTGCGCATGCGCAGCTGGCTGCCCTGCCCGCTCGCCAGCAGCTCCACCTCGCCCACGGAGAAGCCCAGGTCGTTGAGCGTGCGGATCCGCTCGTGGATGCGGTAGCTCTCGTGGGGCTGGAGGATGAGCTCGCGGTTGATTTCGGCCCACAGCCGCTCATAGCGCTGGCGGATGCTCGCGGCCGTCTCCTGCCACGCCTCCAGCTCCTGGGGCAGCTCCTCCGCCAACTCCACGCGAGCGGCCAGGTCCGCCAGGCCACCAGCGATGTTCTCCTCCATGATTTGCAGGTCCATCTCCCGCTGGCCGGCGGAGAGCTGCTCATGCAGCTCGGACGTCTCCGCGTCCACCGCGTATGCCTGCAACTCGCCCGCGTCGCGGCGGAAGAGCACGTTGGACAGCGAGCAGTCGCCCCAGAAGAACCCGCCCAGGTGCAGCCGCACCAGCAGGCCCGCCATCGCGTCCAGGAGCCGCGACCGGTAGCGCTCCAATCCCTGCTGCATGAACAGCGCGCGGTACGGCAGCGACGACGCGAGGTACTGGGTGATCAGCAATCCAGGCCTGTCCCCGGGCGAGGCCTCCAGCCCCTCCTCCGTCTGGACCGCCAGCCCCACGGGACACACCGACGGCAACCGGCGCTCCTCCAGGCCGCGCAGCAGGTCGTACTCGCGCTGCGCCACGCGCGCGGGCGTCTCCTTGAAGGCGTAGATGGTGGCGCCGTAGCTGACGAACACCACCACGTGCCGGGACAGACCGCGCGGCACCTCCACCACGCGCGGTGAACGCTCCGTCCACGCCTCCAGCGGCAGCTCCCAAGGAAGGTCGAGGAAGTCCGGGTGCCCCTGCCGGATATGCAGGGAATGAAGGCGGCGAGCAGGGTGAGACATGTTGGCCACAAGCCTACCGTCCGGGTGAGCGCGCTTCATCCGGGCGGTGCGCTGGCCCGCGTGGAACGTTCGCTGTTAGAGGAAGAAGCCATGCGACCCCTCCGCGGACTTTCCCTCTGCAGCGCGGCCCTGCTGTCGGCCTGCGCCGGTTCCTCGCCTACGCCCGGGCCGACGCCCTCCGCGCCTGGAAGCATCACGCTCGCCGCGCCCGCGGGAGACGCGTGGTACCGGGGCGCGGTGTTCTACGAGGTGTTCGTCCGCAGCTTCCAGGACTCCAACGGAGACGGAGTGGGAGACCTGCCGGGGCTCATCTCGCGGCTGGACTACCTGAACGACGGCAACCCGGCGACGACGGACGACCTGGGAGTGGACGCGCTGTGGTTGATGCCGGTGTTCGCGTCGCCCAGCTACCACGGCTACGACGTGACGGATTACGAGCGCATCCAGACGGCGTACGGCTCGCTGGAGGACCTGCAACGGCTGTGTGACGAGGCGCACCGCCGGGGCATGCGCGTCATCCTCGACTTCGTCATCAACCACACCGGTTCGACGCATCCGTGGTTCGTGGACTCGTCGTCCTCGGCGCAGTCGGCGAAGCGCGATTGGTATCAGTGGCGAGCGAGCGACCCGGGCTGGAAGCAGCCCTGGGACATCTACTCGCAGACCAGCACGTGGCACCGGCAGGACAGCGGTTGGTACTACGGCGCCTTCTGGGGCGGCATGCCGGACCTGAACCTGCAGACGCCCGCGGTGCGCGAAGAGGTGAAGCGCCTGGCGACGCTGTGGCTCCAGCGCGGCGTGGACGGCTTCCGGCTGGACGCCGCGCGCTACCTCATCGAGACGGGCGGCGGCGCGGGGCAGGCGGACACGCCGGAGACGCACGCCTTCTGGAAGGAGTTCTCCGCGCACGTGCGTTCGGTGAAGCCGGACGCGGTGCTGGTGGGCGAGAACTGGAGCGAGACCCCATCGGTGGCGAAGTACTACGGCTCCACGGCGACGGTGCCGGGCGGGGACGAACTGCCGCTCAACTTCAACTTCCCCATGTCCACGCGAGTGCTCGAGGGCATCAACGCGGGCAACAGCGGGGGCGTGGCGGCGAAGCTGCTGGAGATGAAGAACAACTATCCGGCCGGTGTGGCGGACGCGCCCTTCCTCACCAACCATGACCAGGTGCGGCTGGCGACGCAGTTCTCCAACGACGGGGCGAAGCTGGGGCTGGCGGCGGCGGTGCTGCTGACGCTGCCGGGAGCGCCGTTCCTCTACTACGGCGAGGAGGTGGGCCTGGGGAACGGCAACGCCAACAACGACGAGTCCAAGCGCACGCCGATGCCGTGGAGCGGCGCTGCGGGCGCGGGCTTCACGACGGGCTCACCGTGGTACGCGTTCTCCAGCGGCAGGGAGACGGCGAACGTGGAGGCGCAGCGGAGCAATCCGGGGTCGCTGCTGTCGCGCTACCGGTCACTCATCCACGCGCGCCAGGGTTCGGAGGCGCTGCGCAACGGAGGCCTGCGGCTGTTCACGGCGACGACGGGTATGTCGCGCACGCTCGCGTTCGTGAGGACGCTGGACGACGAGCAGGTGCTGGTGGTCCACAACTTCTCCACCTCGCAGGAGTCGGTGGGACCGTTCGACGTGGAGGCCACGACGGCGGAGCCGCTGTTCGTGGACACCGGCGTGACGCAGCTCTCGGGTGGCACGGGAGCCTGGAAGACGAGCCTGCCCGGGCGTTCCACGGGCATCTGGCGGCTGCGCTAGCTGACGACAGGCTGACGCCACGAGCGGGAGAAATGGGTTTCTCCCGCGGCCTTGAAGCGGCGGATGAGCTCCGCCGCCGCGCCCTTGCCCTGCTGAAGCAGCCAATTCAGCTCCGCGGGCATCAGCACCTTCACGGTGAGGAGCCGGACCTCGCCCCCGGGAAGCGTGAAGCGAGAGGGCAGCGAGTCCGTCTCCATGCCGATGAGCACGGCCACACGGCCCTCGGGCGTGACGAGGGTTTCGGGCATGCCCACGCCGTCGACCTCCATGGACAGCGTGCCGTTGGCCAGGGAGACACGGAGCTTCTCGAACTCAGCGACCTCGTAGGCGACACGTTCGAGGAGATGCGCAGGCCAGCTCTTCCACACCTCCCCGAGCAGCTCTGGGGTCTCGATGGCGAGTTCGAGTCCGAAGCCGGCGGTGGGGCGGTCCAGGATGTCGTTGAACGGATCGGACAGGCCGTCGGTGACGATGAGCATGCCGCCATCAGGGCGTCGCATGGCCGTCCACCACTGTCGTTCACCCGGCCACGGGCCACCCACGACGGGAGGGATGTAGAAGTCGTCCGACATGGTGCCGAGCCCACGCCACACGGCTCTACGGGCATGGCGAGCCTGGTCCCACAATTCGCCTCGCCGCTTCGTCTCCGCGCGGCGAACGGGGTCGAAGGTCGGCGGCCCGGTGACCGCTTCGAACTTGGCGCCCGTAATGCCCGCGCGCTCCAGCGCGTCCTTGATCTCCTCGGAGACGATTAGGGAGACCTCCCACTCTGAGGGGCGGAATACTTTCGCATCGCCCACCTTCGACGGGTCGATGCGCATGCCGTAGATGGAACGGAGTGTGCCCACCTTCTCCGGAATCTCATCCTCTTCGGTCCAAGAGTGAACCTCTTCCGAAGCCTCGGTATCTACGCACGGGATGGTGCGAAGGGCATTGAGGATGAAGTACGGCCCTGCACGAGAGTCGACTTCGACGGGGATCAACTCCACTTCAGTCGGAGCCAATTCCTGAAAGAGAGCTGCCAGCTTCGCATTGACGACCGGGGTACCGAACGCCGCATGTGAGTAGTCACGAGATTCTCCCTCCAGGTCCAATGGAAGCCGAATCGGGTCCTTGAAATGCACGGGTTCTCCACCCGTGAACTGCCAGGGGTCATCAAGTTCGCGCCCTTGCAGGTCGAGCGGATGCCCCAGGCACCAGAACCCTTCAGCGACATCCTCGGAGAGCGTGAAATAGTTCGTTGCCATCGTGTCCGCTCGTCACTCCAGGCCCGTGACCATCCGATTCAGCCTCGACCCTTTCTGGACGATCTCTCCAGCGAGTTCCCTCAACGCCTTTATCAACTGCGCCCGACAGCTCGCCAGAGAGCTGCATGTACGAGTCGACCGGGCCAGCGTCTCCAAGACATGATCGTGGTATTGCCTCGGATGAGGTCCTCGGTGTCCCGGCACACGAACCTTGTTCGCGGGATCATCAAGCGACATCCCCGCCTTGTCGAAGATCTTCTGGAACTGGGGAGACCACGGGCCACCCCGGTTCGTGGCACTCCACCACTTATTAGACGCAATGTGGTGCTCATGCCCTCCCGCATCCGCGCCACTCGCGACGGGACTCTTCTCATCCCGCGCGGACATGGCCACAGCGTTCGGAGCCAGCACCAGGGTGACGACGCCCTCGGAGGACACAGCCGCGGACTCCACCTGCGCCGCCGCACCCAGCCGGAAGCCACCCATCTCCGCGGCCACCAGCGAGGCCTGCCCTGAACCCGGGAGCGTGGCGACCTTCGCCGCGAACGTCTCCGCAGTGCTCCCTACGGCCGCCAGCGCCAGCATCACGAACGCCCGCGCCGCGTTCTTCCCCATCACCTCGCCGTACTCCTCCCCTGCATCTCGAAGCTCATCGAATGTCCGGGCGACACGCGCCTGTTCAGACAACTCAATCCATCCCTGGATGAGGTTCCACACCGTGTCGATGCCCAGGTAGGCGATGAGACACACCGTCATCGTCGCCGCGATGCCCTTCGACACGGGCTCGGGCAGCAACCACAGCGCCAGGTACACGGTGCTCGTCGCGACGATGGTGGTGAGCACCGCGCGCGGGTCCGTCAGCCCCACCAGCGCCTCCGACGTCTCCTCCCACACCGAGTCCAGCGCGATGGCGAACGCCAGCGAACGCCGCCCGTCCTCATCCAGCGTGGAACCCGCCTCCAGCAATTGAAGACAGTCCCCCGGTGTCTGCTTGCGCTGGCACCACCGCCCATAAGCGCTCGCCAGCTCCCGGCCGTCGTCCTCCACCAGCAGCCGGGCACGAGGAGTCTCCTCCACGGAGACCAACCCCAGTCGCCCACGAACATGGGCATAGGCCTTCGAGGAGAACGTGCCCGCGAACAGCCGATACGCGTCCTCACGAGGACGCGAAGCCACCGGCGCATCCTCCGCCAGCGTCCGCACCGCCTCCGTGAACGCGTCCCCGTCCAGCTCCACGGGCTCGACCTCCGCCCGAGGCACATGGACGACCGGCGCACCCTGCCCCGTCTTCAGCCGGACGCCACGCGTCGCTGAACACCCCGTGCCCAGCAGCAACAGCAGCACCGCGACCACCCAGCTCCGGCACGAAGACATGGATGCCTCCCAAGCACCCATCCTCGGCCGCGCGGACTCACCGCAACCAGGACCTCCCGCGCACAGCGCGGGAACCGACCGTCACGGGGCGGGCGACGAAGGACCCACGACCCCGGCGTCCTCGACCACGGCCCCCGCATCCGGCGCGTCCTCGCGAGCGTCGTGGCGCCCAGCCGGGACGCGTCTTTCCTCCGGTCCACGCAAGGGGGCAGCGCGTGACGCCCATCCCTGAGTCCGCCGCCAGCGTCAGCCCGGGCGTTCCACGGGCATCTGGCGGCTGCGCTAGCTGACGACAGGCTGACGCCACGAGCGGGAGAAATGGGTTTCTCCCGCGGCCTTGAAGCGGCGGATGAGCTCCGCCGCCGCGCCCTTGCCCTGGCGGAGCAGCCATTTCAGCTCCGCGGGCATCAGCACCTTCACGGTGAGGAGCCGGACCTCACCCCCGGGAAGCGTGAAGCGCGAGGGCAGCGAGTCCGTCTCCATGCCGATGAGCACGGCCACACGGCCCTCGGGCGTGACGAGGGTTTCGGGCATGCCCACGCCGTCGACCTCCATGGACAGCGTGCCGTTGGCCAGGGAGACACGGAGCTTCTCGAACTCAGCGACCTCGTAGGCGACACGTTCGAGGAGATGCGCAGGCCAGCTCTTCCACACCTCCCCGAGCGGCTCCGGCGTCTCGATGGCGAGTTCCAACCCGAAGCCAGCCGTGGGCCGGTCCAGGATGTCGTTGAACGGATCGGACAGGCCGTCTGTGACGATGAGCATGCGTCCTTCAGCGTGCCTCATGGCCTTCCAGCCTTGCCGTTTTCCGGGCCAAGGCCCGCCCACGACAGGAGGGATGTAGAGGTCATCCGCCATGTCGCCAAGCCCTCGCCATACGGAATGACGGGCGATGCGAGCCTGGTCCCACAACTCGCCTCGCCTCTTCGTCTGCGCACGCCGAACAGGATCGACGGTCGGCGGCCCTGTGACCGCTTCGAACACCGCGCCCGTGATGCCCGCGCGCTCCATTGCATCCTTGATGTCTTCGGAGACGATGAGGACGACATCCCATTCCGAGGGACGGAACACCTTCGCATCGCCCACTTTCGACGTGTCGATGCGCATCTCGGAGATGAAACTGAGGGTGCCGACCTTCTCCGGAATCCCATCCTCTTCGGTCCAATACACCACATCCGAAGACGCCTCGGTGTCGACGCACGGAATGGTGCGGAGGGCATTGAGGATGAAATAAGGCCCTGCGTGGGAGTCGATCTCAACGGAGATCAACTCGATGTCATTCGGGGCCAACTCTCGGAAAAGAGCCGCTAGCTTCGCATTGACGACCGGGGTACCGAACGCTGCATGTGAATAGTCACGGGATTCCCCCTCCAGGTCCAACGGGAGCCGAATCGGGTCCTTGAAGTGCGCGGGTTCTCCAACCGTGAACTGCCAGGGGTCGTCGAGTTCTCGCCTTTGACCATCAAGAGGATGCCCCAGGCACCAGAACCCCTCTGCGACGTTCTCGGAAAGGTTGAAGTATCTCATCGCCACAGTGAACCTCGTGCATCACTCAAGGCCGGTCACCCATCGATTCAGGTCTGTCCCTCTCTCGTTGATCACTTTCGCGAGGTTCCGCAGTTCTCTCGTCAATGCAGCCCTGCAGTCTTGCATGGACCTGCATCGCTTCGACACCCTCTCCAGAGCATCAAACACCTTCTGGTGGTACGCCTCCGGATGAGGCCCTCTGTGTCCCGGCACGCGGACCTTATTCGCGGGATCGTCGAGCGACATCCCAGCCTTGTCGAAGATCCTCTGGAACTTTGGTGACCACGGGCCACCGCGATTCGAGGCGGTCCAGAACTTGTTGGATGCGATGTGGTGCTCCGGTCCATCCACATCCGCCCCACTCGCGACGGGACTCTTCTCATCCCGAGCGGACATGGCCACAGCGTTCGGAGCCAGCACCAGGGTGACGACGCCCTCGGAGGACACAGCCGCGGACTCCACCTGCGCCGCCGCACCCAGCCGGAAGCCACCCATCTCCGCAGCCACCAGCGAGGCCTGCCCTGAACCCGGGAGCGTGGCGACCTTCGCCGCGAACGTCTCCGCAGTGCTCCCTACGGCCGCCAGCGCCAGCATCACGAACGCCCGCGCCGCGTTCTTCCCCATCACCTCGCCGTACTCCTCCCCTGCATCTCGAAGCTCATCGAATGTCCGGGCGACACGCGCCTGTTCAGACAACTCGATCCATCCCTGGATGAGGTTCCACACCGTGTCGATGCCCAGGTAGGCGATGAGCACCACCGTCATCGTCGCCGCGATGCCCTTCGACACGGGCTCGGGCAGCAACCACAGCGCCAGGTACACGGTGCTCGTCGCGACGATGGTGGTGAGCACCGCGCGCGGGTCCGTCATCCCCACCAGCGCCTCCGACGTCTCCTCCCACACCGAGTCCAGCGCGATGGCGAACGCCAGCGAACGCCGCCCGTCCTCATCCAGCGTGGAACCCGCCTCCAGCAATTGAAGACAGTCCCCCGGTGTCTGCTTGCGCTGGCACCACCGCCCATATGCGCTCGCCAGCTCCCGGCCGTCGTCCTCCACCAGCAGCCGGGCACGAGGAGGCTCCTCCACGGAGACCAACCCCAGTCGCCCACGAACATGGGCATAGGCCTTCGAGGAGAACGTGCCCGCGAACAGCCGATACGCGTCCTCACGAGGACGCGAAGCCACCGGCGCATCCTCCACCAGCGTCCGCACCGCCTCCGTGAACGCGTCCCCGTCCAACTCCACGGGCTCCACCTCCGCCCGAGGCACATGGATGACCGGCGCACCCTGCTCCGTCTTCAGCCGGACGCCACGCGTCGCTGAACACCCCGTGCCCAGCAGCAACAGCAGCACCGCGACCACCCAGCTCCGGCACGAAGACATGGATGCCTCCCAAGCACCCATCCTCGGCCGCGCGGACTCACCGCGACCAGGACCTCCCGCGCACAGCGCGGGAACCGGCCGTCACGGGGCGGGCGACGAAGGACCCACGACCCCGGCGTCCTCGACCACGGCCCCCGCATCCGGCGCGTCCACCGTCACACCGGCGTCCTCCACCGTGCCCGCCGTCGCCGGAGCCACGGCCTTCCCCGACGGCACCACCGCGCTCCACGCCAGCTTCGAGGCCCCCAGCACCTCCTCCTGCGTCGACCCCTGAGCCACCAGCAGGTCCACCACCGGAGACTGCGAGGGGTCTCCCTTGCGCCCACCACCGAAGCGGTCACCCGACGGCGGCTCCCCGGGCACGATGCCCATCGCCATCAGCCGCGGGTTCGCGTTCGTGTCCCCACCGAACATCCCGCCCAGCGCCACGCGCCGCTCGATGGTCGCGCCCGTCACCGCCACGCCGTAGCCCCAGTCCGCGCTCGCGTGTCCGCCCAGGAAGCGGTCCGGCACCCGGAACACCACCGTGCGCCCGCTCACCTGGATGAGGGTGGGGAAGAACACCCGCGCCTCCAGCTCCTGCTCCGTGGCCGCGTTCAGGTCCGACTCCACCTTGCCGCCAATCCCGCCGGACTTCTTCTCGTACGCATCCAGCGCCGCCTGCCGCCAGGTCTTGCGCAGTGCCTCACGCGCCTCATAGGGACGCGGCGTCAGCACCACCGCCTTCTCCCACCCTGAGTCCTCCGCCAGCGTGAGCCCACGCCCCGGCAGCGTGTCCGTGCGCCCGGAGCCGGGCACCCGGTCCTGGTCCACGTACAGGTCCACGTTGAACGTGTAGAAGCCGTGCCGGGCCCGCTCCGCGACCGTCGCGCCCTCCAGGTCCACCGCCTGCGCGCGCGAGGGCTTCGCGATGGGGTGCGCGAACGTCACCTCGAACCGCGTCGCCTCGTCGTCCGCGAACGCCGCCACCGACACCACGTCCAGATCGCCACGCCCCAGGTCCGTGCGGCGCGGATACAGCAGCTCGCCGTCGCCGTGGTCATCCCCCACCGGATCCGTCAGCCGGAACAGCAGCGCGTCCTCGCGCGTCTTGCCGCCGGAACACGCGGCCAGGGTGGAGGCGAGCAGGAGCGCGGACACGCGGGAACGCACGAACATGGAAGGGCACCTCATGCACGATGGGACGGCCCGTCAGGTGTACCGCGCGGTGCCCCAAACGCAAGGAGCCCGGAGTGCCTGTCACAGGCGCCCCGGGCTCCCTCTGCATCAACCCCGTGCCCCGCCCGAAGCGGAGCGCGCGGTGACTAGAACTGCGCCTTCATGAACGCCTTGACGCGCATCTGCTCGAAGTTGCGCTCTTCCAGGCTGTTCCAGCCCGTGTTGCGGTTGACGAAACCGCGCGAACCCACCGCCACGTTGTGGTCGGCCGCGATGGTGTCGTCCGCGTACTGCACCACGAAGCCGTCGCCGAAGTCCGGACGGAACGAGCCGAACGCGTACTGGCCCTCCAGGCCGAACTCCACGCCAGACAGGATGTAGCGCGCCTTCACCAGCACCTGGTTCTTGTTGTGCTTGCCGGACGCCATCTCGTGGTTGTTGTACGCCTGGAACGCCGTGTTGCCGTCCAGCAGGTCCGCGAAGAACTTGGAGTAGCTGGCGGACACGTACAGGTCGTCCGTGAACTGGTAGCCCGCGCCAGCCGTGAACGTCGTGTAGTCCAGCAGGCGGTCGTCGTCCGCGATGTTGTCGAACGGCTTGAACTGGTAGCCCGTGTCACCCTGGCTGTTCGTGATGACGTCCGGGTTGCGGTAGAGATCCGCGGTGCTGTTGCCCGGGCTGTACTCCTGGCGGAGCGAGTTGTCGCACGCCGCGCCGCCGCCCGCGCACGAGCCGGACGCGTACGGCAGGAAGCGCGGATCGTTCATGCGCTTGTCCGTCTCGTGGATGTACTTGAACTTGCCGAACACATCGATGCCCTTCAGCACGTCGATGACGTACTTGGCGCGCAGCGCGACCAGGTGCGTCTTCTTGTCCTGGAAGGGCTGGTAGGCCGTGCGGAAGTTGTGGCCCACGCCGGAGTCCAACTCCGTGCCGGGGAACTGGCTGTCACCCAGCGACGCCTGATCATTCCCGTACGCCTGCCAGTTGGTGTTGTAGGTGATGAACGAGTACTCGCCACCCACCTCCAGCGCGCCGTTCGCGTAGACCGGGTTCGCCGTCACGCCCTTCCAACCGATGGCCGTCTCCGCCATGGGCTCGTCGAAGTCCGTGAAGTCGTTGTCCACGTTGAGCGTGGCGACCTGCTGGGCCTCGCTCGTCCAGCCGCCATAGCCGATGCGGGTGGGGTTGCCCTTGTAGACGCCATAGGACGCGTTGGACGGGCCGGGGAACGCGAAGCTGCCGTCGTGGCCTTCCGTGAGGAGCACGTCCGCCTCGCGGCGGCTGGCCATGACCGCCATGTACTCCGCGCCAATGCTGAACAGCTGCAGGTTCAGCGACAGGCCCATGTCCAGCGGGTCGTTGAGGGACGCGTTCAGCATGTACGTCTGGTCGGTGTGATGGCCGGCCAGCACCGGGCTGTAGCCGCCCACGCCGAAGCTCTTCGGCGACAGCACCGGGTCCGCGTTGGAGTACGACGTGTACGCGGCGCCGCGCACGTCCAGCCACGAGCCCATGTGCAGGGCCGCCTTCAGACCGCCCACGCCGTTGCGGTAGCGCGGCGTCAGGTCGCGACCGTTGTCCAGGTTGGTGTCTTCCGGGTTGATCTCCTGGTCGTTCGCGTACTGGAAGATGCCGCCCACGTCGAAGATCTCATTCGGGGTGACCTTCGCCTGGAAGCCGTACGCCGCGTCACGCGCGTGGAAGGCGCCCGTGCTGAAGTTCGGGCCGGCCCAGAGGCGGGGCAGCGAGATGCGCGCCGCGTCCCACGTGAGCTTCCGGTCGAAGTTGGAGCCCTGCAGCATGATGGCCGCCGCGTTGTCGCGGTCGATGTAACGGACGCGGCCGATGACGAACGGGTCGAACTGGCCCAGGTCCGTCGCGCCGATGAGCGCCGAGTCGATGAGGTAGCCCGGACGCAGCGTCACGGACATGCCACGCAGCTTGATGTACTGGTTGGAGCGCGGGTCGAACTCGCCGCAGTCGCCCGCGGTGCAGTCCGGCGTCGGCGGGTTCCTGCCGCCGAAGCCGCCGAAGTTCGTCCAGAAGTTCTGGTTGAAGCGGCTGTGGATGCGGCCGTTGACCTCCACCTGCGGGGAGATCTTCGCGTTCAGCAGGAGCTCCAGCTCCGTGCCGATGCCGTTGTCGCCGTAGCCCTCACCGGGCACCGTGGTGAAGTTGTACAGCGCGCCCTGGTCGCGCTGCGTGCCCCAGAGGTACTTCGTATAGGTCGTGCCACCAATGGTGAGCTTGGGGCCGCTGTCCTGCGCCATGGCCGCCCCAGGAATCAGGCCGGCCGCCACGGTGAGCGCACACGCTCCCCGCACCACGTTCTTGCGATTCTTCATGATGTCCGGAAAACCCTTCTCGAAAGCTTTGAACCAGAGGGGGGTCATCCCCTCTCCCGGGCCGCCGCGGGACCTCCGCGGCAGCCCTCCCCGTGCTGCATCAAACCTTGAAACAGACTGTTTTGAACAGTCCGCCGCCGGCTACTTCGTCGGCGTGGCCGTCGTCGGCGCCGGAGCGACCGTCGTTCCAGCCGGAGCGGCCGGCGTGGGCGCCGGAGCCGGGGCGGGAGCCGCCTCGGGAGCCGGAGCCGCGGGAGCCGGAGCCGCCGCCGCCGCGCCACCCTGCGCCGCCGGGCGCTTCTCGCCGGAGACCATCTTCAGCGTGGCCTTCTTCGTCGCGGAACCGTCACCCGCGCACTCGTACGAGAGCATTTCGTACTGAGCCTTGATTTCAGAGCTGTCGCCCTTGCCCTGGCCCGCGAGCACGTCAATCACGTGCGGATCGCAGTTGAAGTCGGAGCCGCCGCCGAAGCGGTGCTGGCCCTCGTACTCGTTGACGCGGCGGGTGAGCAGGTCGTTGTCCGCGGGGAAGCCCTCGTTGGACTGCATCACGACCTGGTAGCCCCACGTGGAGGGGGCACCGGCGCCCAGGTCGGAGTTCATGACCGTGGCGGTAATCTTGTTGCCGGAGGCGCGCACCTTGGTGGGCACCACGACGGCGCCCTTCATCGCGCCGGCCTTGTTGTTGGCCTCCGCGCGCACGCGCGACGAGCCCTGCGGCGAGATGATGATGACCTTGTCCCACGCGTCTTCCGGCGCGAAGGAGACGTTCAGGCCCGGGGGGCTGTCCGTGAAGCCGCTGCCGACCTTGTGGTCCGTGTCGATGAAGATGAAGACCTCCTGCACGGAGAAGCCGTCCGCCATCTTCCAGGGGTTCTCCAGCGACGCCTTCAGCGTGATTTCCACGTCCGTCTTGTTGCCGCCCTGGTCCAGCTTGAAGCCGGTCAGGTCGAACGAGCCCGCCTTGTACACGGGGTCCGTCGGGTAGGTGTACTTGCCCGGGCCCTTGTCGTCGCCGGTGGGATCCTTGAACTGCACCTTGTCGGCCAGGGCCGGCGCCGCGGACAGGGAAGCGGCCAGGGTGAGGACTGCGATGCGGGGGTTGATCATGGGGGTGCTTGCTCCTTGCAACGACAGACGAAAGGACTGCGAAGAACGACCGCGGGACTAACCCTTCACGCCACCGGCGGTGAGCCCGGAGACGAGGTACTTCTGCAGGAAGAGGAAGAGGAACACGACGGGCACGGACACGATGATGGAGCCGGCCGCGAAGTAGCCCCACTGCTGGCTGAAGCCGCCCACGAAGAAGCGCAGGCCCACCGGCGCCGTGTACATGGCTTCCTGGTCCATGAACGTCGCCGCGAGGATGAACTCGTTCCACGCCGTCATGAAGCTGAACAGCGCCGTCACCGCCACCGCGGGCTTGGCCAGCGGCAGGATGATGCTCCAGAAGATGCGCCCCGGGGACGCGCCGTCCATCAGCGCCGCCTCCTCCAGGTCCTTGGGGATGGTGTCGAAGTAGCCCTTGAGCATCCACACGCTGAACGGGATGGACGTGGTGGCGTACACGATGATGAGGCCCAGCCGGCTGCTGCCCAGGCCCAGCCACTGCACCAGGATGATGTAGAGGGGAATCAGCATCAGCGTGCCCGGGAACATCTGGGACACGAGGAACGCCATCATGCCCGCGCGCTGGCCCGGGAACTTGAAGCGGCTGAAGGCATACGCCGCCGTGCACGCCATGAAGACGCCCAGCACCGTGGTGCCAATGGCCACGATGGCGCTGTTGAGCATCCACTTGGCGAACGGCTGATCCGCCATCACCGACGCGAAGTTGGAGACGCTGAAGGTCTCAGGCCACGGCGTCACCGCGCGCAGCCGGTCCCAGAAGGTGGGGTTCTCCGGCAGCGTGGCGATGGCCAGGCTCTGCTTGCCGGAGAAGGCCAGGCTCACCACCCAGAGGATGGGGTAGATGGTGAAGAGGGTGAAGGTCACCAGCACCACGTGCAGCGGCAGGTGGGAGATGCCCTCGCGACGTTCAGAGAAGAGCGCCATGGGTTACGCGGCCTCCGTGGCCCGGCTCATGCGGTTCTGCACCATGCTGTAGAGCAACAGGATGCCGAAGATGACGGTGGAGTACGCCGCCGCGTAGCCGTGGCGGTAGCGCTCGAAGGCGAACTTGTACGCCTGGGTGACCAGGATTTCGGTGGAGCCGCCCGGGTCGCCGCCCGTCACCAGGAAGATGATGTTGAACATGTTGAAGGTCCACACCACCGACAGGATGACCGCGGGCACCAGCGCGGGCTTCAGCGCCGGCAGCGTGATGGCGGTGAACTGCTGCCACCGGTTGGCGCCGTCCACGCGCGCCGCTTCATAGAGCTCACCCGGGATGGACTGGAGCGCGCCCAGCGACACCACCATCATGAACGGGAAGGACAGCCAGCCGTTGGTGGCCAGCGCCGTGAAGAACGACGTGAGCGGCGAGTCGAACCACGCCAGGCCGTCCCCACCGAACATCCGGATGACGTGGTTCACCACGCCGAACTGCTGGTGGAACATGCCCTTCCAGATGAGCGCGGTGATGTAGTTGGGCATGGCCCACGGCAGGATGAGCAGCACGCGGTACACCGGCCGCATCCTCAGATTGGGCACGTTGAGCGCCAGCGCGAGCAGCAGGCCCACCGTCACACCGATGGTCACGTTCGTCACCGTCCACACGATGGTGAACAGGAGCGTGTAGTAGAAGTTCAGGTAGTTGAAGACCAGCGAGCCGTCCGCCGCCGTCTTCGCGAAGCTGAAGTCGCCCAGGATGTCCACGTAGTTGCGGAAGCCCACCCACAACTCCGACAGCGGCTGGCTGCTGTTGTAGAGGTTGGCGTCCGTGAACGACAGCGTGATGCCGTAGGCGAAGGGGAAGAACACCAGCACCACCATGCCCACCATGGCGGGCATGATGTACGCGTAGGCCTGCCGGAACTCGACCGCCGTGGCCACCGCCCGGTGCAGCGCACCCAGGCCTATGAACAGCAGCACCGCCAGCCCCACCACGCCCAGCGCGCCCAGCGCCTTGCTCGCGTTGCCGCGCACCTGCGCGCCCGCCGCCGAGAGTTTGGCCTCATCCGGCGCGCCGGACTCCGTCAGCTTGCCCAGCGGACGGCGCATGGCGTCCGCGTCCCACGCGCCGGGCTTCAGCGCGGGCTCCGCGTTGAGAGTGTTCGCGGCGATGAGCGCCTGGGCCTTCTCGCCGCGCGTGCGCAGCTCCGCGCTGACCGCGTCCTCCGTCTGCCGCAGCTCCGCGTCCAGCGCGCGCAGCGAATAGACGGTGTAGCCACCCAGCCCCGCCAGGAACAACGCCGCAGCCACGGCCACGCGCGCGCCCTGGCGCGACAGCGCGAACACCGCCGCCGCGCACGCCGCCAGCGGCAGCAGGAACGCCAGCAGCACCGGCGTCCACGAAGGCGTTTCACCCTTCACCACCGCCGGGGTGAGGGACTCCACGGAGCCCACCACCTGCCCGTCCACCTCCACGGGCACGGACAACAGGCGGCTCGCGCCGTTGTCGAGCAGCTCCGACTCCACCTCCGCCTTGCGCGCGCTGCCCTCCTCGCGGTTCGTCTCCACCGCGGCGCGCAGGCGCTGGCCGCGGTCGTACAGCGGCTTCTCTTCGCGAGACAGCCGGCGCGGCGCCGCCTTGTCCCCGGTGTCATCCGGGAAGGTGGACGCCTCCAGCTTGATGCCGCTGAAGGCGATGACGCGCACGGAGCTTCCCGGCACGCCCGGCCAGCCCGTCACCACGGCCTTCACGCCGTCGCCGGTGCCGCCCGCGCGCTGCACCAGGTCCGTCAACCCCAGCAGGGACACGGTGGCCGTGCGCTGCTCGCGCTCCGCCGCGCGCTCCTGGTTGGCGCGCGCGAGCAGGCCGTGCGCCAGGAACAGGGACACGCCCAGCGCCAGGGCGAGCCCCACCAGCACGCGCCCCCGGTATCCGCCCGCACGGCCGGAAGGCCCCGGAGTCGAAGGGTCCTTCACGGAATCGCTCGGGGAGGTGCTGACCGGCGTGGGGGCACCGGCCGCGGAAGGGGGCTGCTGGGGGGCGTTCTGGCTCACTTCAGCTCCTCACTTACTTCTTGCGCAGGCCGGCGACGTCCTTCGCCACGCTCTTCTGGGCCGAGTCCAGGGCCGCCTTGGGGGTGGCGGTGTTCTTGAACACGGTGTTCATCGCGCTGGTGGCCGGGGTCCAGACCATGGACATCTCCGGCAGGTTGGGCATGGGCACCGCCACGTCCACCTGGTCCTTCATCGCCTTGAGCAGCGGATCCGCCGCCACCTTCGCGTCCTGGTACACCGCCTGGTTCGCGGGGCTCTGGCGGCCCTCCAGGGCCAGCGTCTTGCCGGGGCCCGCGTCGGTGAGGAACTTCGCGAAGTCGTACGCCGCTTCCTTGTTCTTCGACGGGGCGGCCACGTACACGCCCTCCACCGTCATCCAGGGCTTCAGCGGCGTGCCCTTGTTCTCATCCAGCGTGGGCAGCCGGGCCAGGCCGTACTCCACGTCCTTGGAGACCTCGCCCAGGAACCACGGGCCGGAGAACACCATCGCGGCCTTGCCCTCGTTGAAGAGCGAGGTGATGAGCGCGCTGGAGGGCTCCGCGGGGAGGATGCCGTCCTTGTTCTTCCACTTGAGGACCTGCTCCACCGACTTCACGTTGGCGGGCGAGTTCATCGTGGGGGTGTTCTTCGCGTCGAACACGCCGCCGCCGAAGCCGTTCATCACGGCCGCGTGGTAGTAGAAGTCGTTGTACGCGTACGCCAGACCGAAGCGGCCCGCCTTCGCGTCGGTGAGCTTCTTGGCCATCGTCACCATCTCGCCGGACGTCTTGGGCGGCGTGGGGACCAGCTTCTTGTTGTAGATGAGCGTGATGACCTTGTAGTTCAGCGGCAGGCCGTACGCCGTCCCGCGGTAGGTCATCGCCTCCATCGTCGTGGGGATGAAGCGCTTCTTCGTCGCGTCATCCAGGAAGAAGTCGATGGGCTCCACCGTGTTGCCCGCTTCAATCCAGCCGCCCAGGCGGTCCTGCGCGAAGATGAAGAGGTCCGGGCCCTTGCCGCGCGGCACGGTGGCGCTGATTTTGTCCGCGTAGGCGTCGTACGGCACCGCCAGCGTGGTGACCTTGACCTTGCCCTCGTTGGCCTTGTTGTACTCGGCGACCACCTTCTCCAGCGCGGCCTTCTCCTCCGCGCGGTAGGCGTGCCAGAGCACCAGCTCCGTGGCGGCGAAGGACGGGACGGGCAACAGGCCGACTGCGCACAGACAGAGGGCCGCGAGCAACGTTCGCAGGTGGGTCATTGAGAAAATCCTCCGGGATATCAAACGGAAAGCCGCAGCTCGGATTCAGCGTCGAAGAGGTGCAGGGACTCCAGCTCCACCGTCAGGGGAAGGGCGGCGCCGGGCTCCGGGGTGGCCTGGGGCGGCAGGCGGAAGACCAGCGGGTTGTCTCCCAGGCGGGCGTGCACGATGAGCTCGTTGCCCAGCGGCTCCACCAGCTCCACGCGCGCCTCCGCGGGCGAGGACTCGCCGCGCGCGGTGGTGCCCGCGGGCAGGACGTTGTCCGGGCGCAGGCCCACCTTCACCTTGCGGCCGCCCTTGCCCGCCGTGGCCGCGCGCAGCTTCTGCGCCACCGGCAGCTTGAAGCCGTCACCGGTGAGCGACGCGCCGTCCGCGTCCAGCGTGGCGGTGAGCATGTTGATGGGCGGCGTGCCGATGAACTGCGCCACGAACACGTTGACCGGCTTCTCGTAGACCTCCAGCGGGGTGCCCAACTGCTGGAGCTTGCCGTCCTTCATCACCGCGATGCGGTGGCCCATGGTCATCGCTTCAATCTGATCGTGCGTGACGTAGACGGACGTGACCTGGAGCCGGTGCTGGAGCTTCTTGATCTCCGAGCGCATCTGCACGCGCAGCTTCGCGTCCAGGTTGGAGAGCGGCTCGTCGAAGAGGAACACCGCCGGCTTGCGCACGATGGCGCGCCCCAGGGCCACGCGCTGACGCTGGCCGCCGGACAGCGCCTTGGGCTTGCGGTCCAAGAGGTGCGTGATGCCGAGGATTTCCGCCGCCTCGTCCACCAGCTTGTCCATCTCCGGCTTGGGCGTCTTGCGGATCTTGAGACCGAACTCCAGGTTCTGCCGCACGGACATGTGCGGATAGAGCGCGTAGTTCTGGAACACCATGGAGACGTCCCGGTCCTTCGGCGGCAGCGCGTTCACCGCGCGCTCACCGATGGAGATGGTGCCTCCGGAAATCTCCTCCAGGCCGGCGATCATCCGGAGCGCCGTGGACTTGCCGCAACCGGACGGCCCCACGAGGACCATGAACTCATGGTCGCGGATATCGAGGTTGAGCCCCTCGATGACCGACACGTCTCCGTAACGCTTCGCCACGTCCTTGAACGACACGCCGGCCATCAGGCCCTCCAGCAAGAGCCCCGCTCGCGCCGGTGACAACAGCACGTCCGGGTCAGGTTCTGCGCATGCAACGCCGGGTGCCTCACGGCACGCGTCCGAGGATGCGCGCGGACAGCGGCGGAAGCGCCAGGTCCAGCGTGGCGCCAGCCTTCGTCCGCCCTCCGTTCAGCAGATCCTCCACCTCGCCGACGCCCGTCCAACCTTCCGGCCACGGCACCGACACCGCGCCCTTCGTCCTGGCGCGGTTCACCGCCACCACCACCGTGTCGCCGGACGCTTCGTCGCGCCGCTGGAAGACATACACGTCACCTTCGGTGAAGAGCGGTGAGTGCGTGCCCCGCGACAGGGCCGGGTGCGCGCGGCGGATGGCGATGAGGCGCTTGTAATACTCAAGCAGTGCCTCGTCGCGCTTCTTTCCCGCGCCAGGCTTCACCGCCTGCTTGCCCCACGGCATGTCGCCGCGGTTCTGCGGCCAGTCACCGCCCGCGCGGCCCACTTCCTCGCCGTAGTAGATGACGGGGATGCCGCTGGTGGTGAGCTGCAGCGTGGCGGCCAGGCGGAAGAGGGGCACGTTGCCCTGTAGCTGGTGCAGCGCACCGTCCACGTCGTGCGACGACAGGAAGTGCGACAGGTGGTGGCCCGGCGTCACCTTCGCGCGAGACTGGAGGTAGCGGTCGAACGCCACCGCGCGGCCACGGCCCTGCACGAAGCCCAGCGCGTTGCCCTGGAAGGCGAAGTCGAACCCGGCGTCCATCTCATCCGGGGTGAAGTACGGCGCCAGCCCCTCCACGTCGCCGCCCCACAGCTCGCCCAGCAGGAAGAAGTCCGGGGAGATCTCCGCGCGCGTACGGCGGCGGTGTTCCTTCCAGAAGTCGTGGGACACGTGCTTCACGGTGTCCAGCCGGAAGCCGTCCACGCCGGAGCGCTTCGCCCAATCAATCTGCGCGTCCAGCAGGTACTTCGCCACCTCCGGCCGCTCGGTCTTGAAGTCCGGCAGGCCCGCCACGCACGACGTCAGGTCATCCGAGCCGCAGGTGCCCTTGTCTTCCGAGCGCAGCCAGTCCGGGTGGTCCTTCAGGTAGCGCGAGTTGTAGCCCGGGTGGTTGTAGACGACGTCCAGCAGCACGCGGATGCCGCGAGCGTGCGCCGCGTCCACCAGCGCCTTGAAGTCCTCTTCCGTGCCGAAGCGCGGATCCAACGCCTGGAAGTCGTCCGCCCAGTAGCCGTGGTAGCCCCAGTCCGGGAAGCCAGAGCCGGTGACGAAGCCCGGAATCTGCTTCAAGAGCGGCGTCACCCACAGCGCCGTCACGCCCAGCGACGACAGCTCCTCCAGCTTCGCGGTGAGCCCCTTCAGGTCGCCGCCGTGGAAGGTGCCCGCCGCCTTCACGTCGCCCTTCTCGTTGTTGGAGGGATCGCCGTCCGCGAAGCGATCCACCACCACGAAGTACAGCACCTCGTCCGCCCAGGGCCGCGCGGGCTCCTTTTTCTCAGAAGCCGGAGCAGCCTCCTTCACGGGTTCGGGGGCGGGGGTCGTCCGAGCCTCGGGAGCCTCCGGAGCGGGCGCGGCGGGCTGCGTCGCGGCGGCCTCCTGCGCGGGCTGCGTCGGAGTGGAGGCCGTGGCGCACCCCGCCAGACACAGGGCGACAAGGCCCTGGAACATCGGGCGCCACCCACCGCGGTGGGAGGCAGCGTCAGGTTGTGGGCAGGGGAGGCTGGGGGCCATCTGGGCGGGGCACTGTATCCAACAGTCTTGAAGTGGGTGAAGAGGCGTCGGAACAATCGGCTGATGCCGCAACGCGGCATGCCCCGGATGTCTTCCTCTGTACACCCGTGTGACGCATGGCGCGGGCGGACTCAACGGAGCGCGCGATTCGTGCCGCACCGCGTCTCGATTTTGCGTCCTTCGGCATCCGACGTCGTGGGGTGGCGGTGCCAGTCCCAACTCGATCATCCAGAGGGTCCTGTAACTCCTGACAACAGGCGGGGATCACCCGTGACAGGAGCGGCTGCTACCGTGCCGTGGATTTACGCCCCCCCTGGAGGTTTCCCCTGAGAGCTTCATTGGCAGTTCCCCGCATGACGCGAGCGCTCGCGTTCGGCGGGCTCTTCGCCGCGCTGCTTCCCATGGCGTCGCTGGCGGCGCCCACGTCGGTGACGGTCATTGGCGACCTGCAGAGCGAGGCAGGCTGTGCCGCGGACAACGACCCCACCTGCGCGCAGACGGCGCTGACGTACGACGCGGCGGACGACAAGTGGCAGGGCACGTTCAACGTGCCGGCGGGCACCTGGCACTTCAAGGTCGCGCTGGACGGCTCGCTGGCGCAGACGTACGGCGGCCCGGGCGGCGCGGACGTGGTGCTGACCAACCCGTCGACGGGCGCGGTGAAGTTCTACTTCGACGCGAACACGCACTACGTGACGAGCAGCCGCTCCGGCACCATCGCCACGGTGGCGGGCACGTTCCAGAGCGAGCTGGGCTGTCCGGGTGACTGGCAGCCGGACTGCCTGCGCTCGATGATGCAGGACCCGGACGGCGACGGCATCTACACCTTCATCACGAAGGCCATCCCGAAGGGCAACCACGAGTGCAAGGTCGCGCTCGATGAGCAGTGGACCACCGCCTACCCCGGCGGCAACGCGTCGTTCGCGGTGGAGGAGGACGGTCAGGAGATGATCTTCACCTTCGACTCCGGCGCGTCCAAGAAGGTGACCATCCGCGCCGCGGGCGCCCCCGCGGGCAACCTGCTGCTGGCGCGGGCGCACTGGATTGCGCGCGACACCGTGGTGTGGAGCCCGGAGGTCCCGACCCCCGCGGGCACGGTGTTCAAGCTGCACACGGCGCCCACGGGCGGCATGACGCTGAGCGGTGCCGGCGTGCAGGGCGGCACCTTGGCGACGCTGACGGTGGACGCCGCGGGCCTCACCGCCGCGCAGGCCTTGCGCTTCCCGAACCTCATCGGCCGCACGGTGCTGAAGCTGGCCGAGGCGGACGTGGCCAACGCGGCCACCTGGCTCAAGGGCCAGGTGGCCGTGTCCGCGACGAACGCGGAGGGCGTGACGCTGGACGCCACCAGCACACAGTTCGCGGGCGTGCTGGATGACCTGGACACGTATGACGGGCCGCTGGGCGCGACGTTCGAGAACGGCATCCCCACGCTGCGCCTGTGGGCTCCCACGGCGAAGAGCGTGAACCTGCTCCTGTTCGCGGACGGCAGCCCCACGTCCACCTTCACCCGCGTGGCCATGACGGCCGGCGACAAGGGCGTCTGGAGCGCGACCGGCGACGCGTCGTGGAAGAACCGCTTCTTCCTCTACGAGGTGGAGGTCTACGCCCGCAAGGAGGGCAAGGTCGTCACCAACCGCGTCACCGACCCGTACTCCGTGGCCCTCTCCACCAACAGCGAGCTGAGCCAGGTTGTCGACCTGGCGGACCCCGCGCTCGCGCCGCAGGGCTGGAGCACGCTGGCGAAGCCCGCGCTGGAGGCCCCGGAGGACATCGTCCTCTATGAGCTGCACGCGCGTGACTTCAGCATCAACGACCTGACGGTGCCGGAGAGCGAGCGCGGCACGTTCAAGGCGTTCACGCGGGACTCGGACGGCATGAAGCACCTGACCCGGCTGGCGAAGGCGGGCCTCACGCACGTGCACCTGCTGCCGGTGTTCGACATCGCGACCATCAACGAGGACCGCGCGGCGCAGCAGCACCCGCAGGGCGACCTGGTGTCGCTGCCCGCGGACTCCGACCAGCAGCAGGCGGCGGTGAAGGCCGTGGCGGACCTGGACGGCTTCAACTGGGGCTATGACCCGTTCCACTACACCGTGCCGGAGGGCAGCTACTCCACCAATGCGCAGGGCACGACGCGCACGGTGGAGTTCCGGGAGATGGTGCAGTCGCTCAACCAGCACGGCCTGCGCGTGGTGATGGACGTGGTCTACAACCACACCAACTCCTCCGGACAGGACGCCAAGAGCGTGCTGGACCGCATCGTCCCGGGCTACTACCACCGCCTCAGCGACGACGGGAACGTGTTGACCAGCACCTGCTGCCAGAACACCGCGTCGGAGAACGCGATGATGGAGAAGCTGCTCATCGACTCCGTGGTGACGTGGGCCAGGGCGTACAAGGTGGACGGCTTCCGCTTCGACCTGATGGGCCACCACATGAAGTCCAACATCGTGAAGCTGCGCGCGACGCTGGACGCGCTCACCCTGGAGAAGGACGGCGTGGACGGCAAGGCCATCTACGTCTACGGCGAGGGCTGGGACTTCGAGGAGGTGAAGGACAACGCGCGCGGCACCAACGCCACGCAGGCCAACATGGCGGGCACGGGCATCGGCACGTTCAACGACCGCCTGCGCGACGGCGCTCGCGGCGGTGGCCCCTTCAGCGGCTTGCAGGAGCAGGGCTTCATCACCGGCCTGCTGTCCGACCCGAACGGCACGAACCAGGGCACGGAGGCGGCGCAGAAGGACAAGCTGCTGCTCTACAGCGATTGGATCCGCGTGGGCCTCACCGGCAACCTGAAGGACTACATGCTGGTGGACGCCACCGGCAAGTCCGTGGCTGGCGCGGAGGTGGACTACAACGGGGCCCCGGCCGGCTACACGCTGGACCCGCAGGAGGTCATCACCTACGTCTCCGCGCACGACAACGAGACGCTGTTCGACGCGGTGCAGTTGAAGGCGCGGCGCGACCTGCCCATGGCGGAGCGCGTGCGCATGCAGAACCTGGGCATCTCGCTGGTGGCGCTGGGCCAGGGCATCCCGTTCTTCCACGCGGGTGACGAGCTGCTGCGCTCCAAGTCGCTGGACCGCAACAGCTTCAACTCCGGTGACTGGTTCAACAAGGTGGACTGGACCTACCAGTCCAACAACTGGGGCGTGGGCCTGCCCCCGGCCACGGAGAACTCGGGTAACTGGCCGCTCTTCGGGCCGATGCTGGCGGACCCGGCGCTGAAGCCGTCGCCGGCGGACATCCTCCGGGCGCGCGACCACTTCGAGGAGATGCTGACCATCCGCAAGAGCTCGCGGCTGTTCCGCCTGCGCACCGGTGACGAGGTGAAGCAGCGGGTGCACTTCGAGAACACCGGTCCGGACCAGATTCCGGGCCTCATCGTGATGGCCATGCAGGACCACGGCACGAACGCGGAGGGCAAGCGCGCCATCGTGCTGTTCAACGGCACGGACGAGGCGCAGACGTTCAAGGCGGACGGGTACAAGTCCCTGAAGCTGGTGCTGCACCCGGTGCTGCGGGCGTCCTCGGACACGGTGGTGCGCACGTCCGCGTACGACGCGGCCACGGGCGGCTTCACGGTGCCGGCGCGCAGCACCGCCGTGTTCGTCACCGACGACGTGGTGGTGGACCCGGATCCGCAGGACCCGGACGAGTCCGACGGCTGCAACTGCCAGAGCACGGTGCCCGGCCCGCTGGGCGCCACCAGCCTGCTGATGCTCTGCGGCCTGGCGCTGAAGCTGCGCCGCCGCCGCGCGTAGCCTGAAGTCACTGGACTGGAAATGAAGCGGGCCCCGGATGCGTCAAAGCGCGTCCGGGGCCCGTGGTGTTTCAGGGGGAAGGCCTCACTCAGGGGACGGTGAGGATCTCCGCGCCCGTGTCGGTGACGAGCAGGGTGTGCTCGAACTGGGCGCTGCGCAGTCCGTCCGCGGTGACGACGGTCCAGTCGTCGTTCCACGTGCGGTGGTCCCAGTGGCCCTGGTTGATCATCGGCTCCACGGTGAAGATCATCCCGGGCTGCATGACGGTGTCGGCTTCGGGCTCGTAGTAGTGCGGCACCTGGAGCGCGGTGTGGAACGTCTCTCCGATGCCGTGGCCGCAGTAGGCGCGCACCACGCTGGTGCCGTTCTTCACGGCGTGGGCCTCCACCGCGCGGCCAATGTCGCTGATGGGCCGGCCCGGCTTCACCGCGGCGATGCCGATGTCCAGGCACTCCTTCGCGATCTGGACCAGGCGCTGGTGCTGGGGCTCCACGTTGCCCACCAGGTACGTGGCCGAGCAGTCGCCGTGGACGCCATCCAGGTAGATGGTGATGTCCAGGTTGACGATGTCGCCGTCCTCCAGCGCGCGGCTGTCGGGGATGCCGTGGCAGATGACCTCGTTGACGGAGGTGCAGAGCGACTTGGGGAACTTGTGGTAGTTCAGCGTGCTGGGGTAGCCGCCGCGCTTGAGGTAGGCCTCGTGCGCGATGGCATCCAGTTCGTCCGTGGTGATGCCCACGCGCACGTGCTGCGCGGTCTCCACCAGCACCTGGGCGGCGGCCTGGCAGGCGCGGCGCATGCGGGCGATGACGTCCGCCGACTTCACGTCCGGCTCGTTGCGCGGGCGCGAGGGACGGCCCGCCACGGAGTCCGCGTAGTCCGGCCGGCCGATGGTGAGCGGCACCACTCGGCGCGGGCTGACGATGCCGGGGCGGATGCCCTTGCGGTGGGTGTCGGGGCCCTTGCGGCGGGCCTCCACGGTGTCCGCGCCGCGGTGGCACTTCTTGTACTTGGAGCCACTGCCGCACCAGCAGGCGTCATTGGGCCCGGGGAGGACGGCGGGGGCGTTTCGGGGGGTGGCGGTGGTCATCGGGAGCCTCGGGAGCTTGTGTCGGTGTTGGCGGCTGCCTGGCGGGCGCGGGCCCAGCGGAGCATCTGGGGTTTGAGCCAGAGGCGCGGGCGCCCGGCGCCCAGGTCGAGCACCGGACGGGGCATGTCCGGATACCGGCGCAGGTACGTGCTGACGCTGTTGGGGTGGGCCAGGCGCAACAGGCCCGCCACCTCCTGGGCGTCAATCAGGTCCTTCGTGTTCACCAGGGGGCACATGGGGCGTGTCTATACCCGTAGACACACGGGAGTGCACGGATTCCTTCCCGGGCCGGGAGGCTGCCCTCCAGGGGCCTGCCTGCTTCCGGACACGACAAAGCCCCGGGCTCCATGAGGGAACCCGGGGCTTCGGGACGGCAGGGACGTCAGGTGGGGAGGACTACTCCGCCCACCAGGTCTCGGTCATCACGCTGAAGCCGTTCGTGGTGTCCACGTAGATGTGGACGGTGTTGCGGCTCCAGGGGTCGTTCTCGTAGGTGATGATGCAGCCCTTGAAGGAGCGGCCCTGGGTCAGCGCGTTCAGGTTCGCGAGGCCCGCGTCACGGACCGTGGGGGAGACGTGGGCGTTGCCGTTGACGTAGTTGAAGGCGCGCTGGACCTCGGCGCGCACCTCGGCGGCGTCGGCCAGGTTCGGACGGATGGAGGCGCCGTAGGGGACGCTGGTGGGCTCCAGGCCGAAGCAGGTCTTGTCGTCGCGGTAGTAGTGGTTGGCGGACGCGATGTTCCACCAGTCGAAGTGGCGCAGGGTGGTGGCGCCGTAGGAGCCGTTGGAGGGGACGGCGTTGATGGCGGTGAAGAGCGCCTCCAGCGGGCGGCTCAGGGTGGCGGAGTTGCGGATGTTGCGGAAGCTCACGTCACCGATGCCCGCCGTGTCGGCGATCTGCTGCGCGGTGGTGAAGGGGCGCGCGTTGAGCAGGTTCACGGCGCCGTTCCACGCGTTCGGCAGGACGTCGTGCAGCTCCGAGTCGTCGATGCTGTTCACCAGCGCGACGATGGCGGTCTGGTCGTCACGGGAGATGGCGATGCCATCCACGATGCCGACACAGTCCGCGTCGATGAAGTCCAGGGTCCGGGCACCGCCCTCCAGCTGCTTGAGCCGGGCCGGGCCGACGAGCGGCACGGTGGACAGGTCCGCCAGCGACGTGAACGGCGTGGTGGCGCGGCGGTTCACGAGGTTGGTGACCACGTTGCTGGGCAGGTAGCGGTCGAGGAGCGAGTACGACGCCGTGTTCGCGAACTCGAGGATGCCGGAGCACTCGATGGCCACGTCGACGTTCGTCGTGGTGAGGATGGGGGCCTGCTGCTGCTGCTCGGCGGCCGGGGCGGACTCGGGGGGAGTCTCCGCCTGGGTACCAGGACCGCAACCAACGAGCATGCTCACGGCGAGAAGGGCTGAGCCAATACGACGCATCAGGAACTCCTGAATGGGGGGAGAGCTGCGATGAGACGCGGCTTAATACATCAAATCCGTCTGACACCACCGGCCCGATGCGCGCCCTCTTCGTGTCACATTTCGGTCACCGCCCCTCTGTTCCGCTGACAGCGTTCCGCCTGGTTCCACGAGGCGAGACTTCCTGACGTGAGAACACACGGACCCAGGGTTGTCTCCGGCACTCTGTTCCGGGAGACCTTCCAGGTTGAGTGGAGTTCATGCGACCCTGGGAGTCCATGGGTCAGGAAGGGTCACAGGTGTTCCCGGGGGCGCTCCAGCCCGGCGCGGTGGTGGGGCGCTGGTGCGTGCAGGGGACGCTGGGAGTGGGCGGGTACGGCGCGGTCTACCGGGTGGAGCCGCTGGACGCGCCGGGGCGGAGCTTCGCGCTCAAGCTGTCGCTGCATCCGGACCCGGCCCGGGCGCTGCGGGAGATGGCGCTGTTGTTGGACCGGGCGTGGCATCCGAACGTGGTGCGGGTGCATGCCACGGGACGGTGGCCGGATCCGGTGGAGGGGCTGCCGTACTTCGTCATGGACTGCGTGGAGGGGATGGCGCTCCACCTCTGGGTGGAGACGGTCAACCCCACGTTCCGCCAGGTGGCGATGGTGGGCGGCTCGGTGGCGATGACACTGGGAGTGCTGCATGCGCGAGGCGTGCTGCACCGCGACCTGAAGCCGGAGCACATCCTGATCCGCGCGAGGGAGCAGGTGCCGGTGCTCATCGACTTCGGGGCGGGTGACCAGACGGGGGCCGCGACGCTCACGACCACCACCCTGCCCCCGGGGACGCTGCACCTGCGAAGTCCGGAGGCCATCCGCTTCCAGCAGCGCCACTGGAGGCAGCCGGAGTTGCGCTATCCCTACCGGGAGGCGGATGACCTGTATGCCCTGGGCGTGTGCCTGTACCGGGCCGTGACAGGGCACTACCCGTTCCCGCCGGGGCAGGAACCGGAGCTGCTCGCGGTGGCCATCACGGAGCGGCTGCCGCCGTCTCCGCGGGACATCAACCCCCAGGTGCCGGAGCCCCTGTCGAGGGCCATCCTGCGGTTGCTGGAGAAGGAGCCGGAGCAGCGGCCGCGCACGGGGGAGGCTGCGCACTCGGAGCTGATGCGGGGGCTGCTCTCCGGTGGAGCGACGGCGTTCGAGGCGCACCTCTTCGATGAGATTCCGGGCACGCCGAATCAGATCCGCCGTCCGACGTGGCCCGCGCAGCCGTACCTGAAGCCCGCGCCAAGGCCCCGGCCTGTTCCCGAGCCGGTGGCCCCGCGTCGGTTCCCGGCCTGGGGGTGGGTGGGCGTGGTGGTGTGCCTGGGATTGCTGCTGGCGGGACCCGGGACCTGGGAGGTCCTGCTTCGGGGCTGGACTCGACATACAACCCCCCAGGTCCCAGAGAGTGTTTCCGCCCCTGCTGGTCATAAATTGGCGATCACGCCGGACCGCCCGCACAGTGTTCCCGTCGCCGCCCCCGTGGCAGCGCAGAAAGAGGAACACGCTCCCGTGACGACCAAGCCCCCTGCCCCGCCGTCTCCGAAACCCGCTCGTGTGCTCAAGGCCGCGACGATTGCGTCCTGCATGGCGGGCATGGCCTGCGCCGGCGCGCCCCTGGTGGACAGGCCCACGCCTCCCGCCGAGGACTGTCCGGAGGATGCAAAGGCAGCCATGACGGCGCTCAAGGTTGATAGCATCCAGTGGGCCGGCAAATTCGACCCGAATACGCGCTCCGACTTCGTCACCGTCCGCGAGGGACGTGCCGCTGTGTACACCCTCGGTACCGAGGGACGCGTGAGGCACGGCTCCATGCTCACGGGCACGATCTACGTGGGTTCCAAGCGGGTCTACGGACGATTCACGCAACTTCGTCAGAACAAGACCGGTGAAACATTTCCCGTCTGTATCGAGCTCTGGTTCCTGGATGACATGACACGTGGCGTTCCCCGCAGCGAAGGAGGAGACGAGAACACCGCCGTTGTTCCCAACATGATGTCCGTACGGAGTGTGTGGCGATACGACGAATAGGAGGACACGTGCTCCTGTTCCTGATTCCGTTCCTCGCAGCCACTCCGCTTTCCGAGCAGACATGTTCCGACGTGGGACTGGCAGCGATGCTGTCCGAAGCACTCCTGGATCAAAAGGGAGTCCGGACGTTGCAGCTGAAGGCACCCGAAGTGTCCTCCTTGGACGCGATGTTCCAGGTCAGGACCTTCCGCTCCGCACGCCGGGTCGCGGTGCAGTTGGAGTTCTCCGGGCGGACGCCCCTGCCAGGCAAGGCCGCCAAGGCGAGTCTCAGCGGTCCGAATCATCAAACCCTGAGGGTCGTGGAAGTGCGCGAGGTGGTTCCCGAGCCCGGAACCGAGGCCGCCCAGATCATCGTGGAAGCAGAAGCACAGGCACGTGAGGCTCGCGGTGTCTACACGCTGGAACTCTTGGACGCGGAAGGCACACGGCTGCTCGTCCTGCCAAGAGTGCAATTTCCTTCCATCTGATTCACAAGGGTCAGGGCATGACGGGCCGCATGAGGCCTGCTTTGGCCAGCAGTGCTCCGATACGGTGGCCCTGCTCGACATGCTCGGGGTTTCTCGCGGAGATGCGCTCTGGCGAGAGGATGATGAGCGCGCCCTTGTCCTCAACAGGCTCGATGCGGACTGGCGCGGGAAGCGGTGGCACTGTCCCCCGGCGTCGCGACTGGTACGTGACCCAACCGACGAACGCACCTGCTGTCGAGTCCGCGTTCATCTGCTTGCGGTATTCATGAGATCCAGCGACAGCCCAGTCAGGGTCGAGAGCGAGCGCCATGCTACGCAGCACTCCGCTCAACACGGGCACTGACATCAGCCGCTCTGTATGGGGGCCCTTACTCGGAAGGGACATGACACAGACGTTGGCATTGACCTCACTGTAACAGCCACAAGTCATTCGCAGGTGCACACCGTCAGTCTCCAGCCCGCCATTGCCAAACGAGAAACTAAAGCCGAGCGATGCAAAGACCGGCCCGCCCCTTTCTCGATTCACCCCGCGTCGGAACAACTCCGTGAGAGTGCTGAGGTCAGGTGGCATCAGCGGGTACTTGCGCACGTCCTTGAGTGACCGGGTAGGCCTGTACCAAGTTGCCAGGAGCGGATCGTACGGCGAAAGCAAGTTGAGAAACTCCGCCGTGCGCCGCGCGCACTCTTCGGGAGATTCCTCGCGCGGTCCCCAATAGGCACCTGCGTAGTACATCTCAGGCCAGGTTGTGGTTTCGAAGCTTGCGGTCACGCGTTTCTCCTCAGCGCACTGGGGTGTGGATGACCTTGATAACGCTGATGGTTTCGCTCTCAAGCAACCATTCAATGGCCTGGGCGGCCCCGGCTTCCGCCACATGCCACTCAATGAGGATACCCATGCCTCGAACGATTTCATTCTGGCGCTTTGCTTGTGCAACAAGGTCAGCCGCACCTGAATTCTTGAACCACGCCTTGGGCTCCAGCCCATCGAAGAACTTCGCGTAGCCGGGCCCCTTGGCCTCCAGTAGCACGCCGTCCTTGAAGCCGTCGAACTTCACTCCACCCGCTTGCGTGCTGGTGCCTCCCACCCAGTACGCCTCGTCCGCTGAGTGCCCTGTGATCTGCTCCTGGTAGCGCCGGGCACGCGGCTTCATGGACTCCTTCACGGGCCCCCACTGGCCGGGCCCCTTGGACGGTGCGCCTCCCTGCGTCGCCGTGGACGCACGCTGGAGGATGATGGCCGCCCCCGGACCTCCTCCCAGGACCGAGGCCGCGCGGCCTACGGGTACCGCGACGCGCTCGAAGGCGAGCGCCCCTTGAGCTGACAACGACAGAACCGGCACCGTTGCTTCGGCACCCGTCATTGCCCCTGTCACTGTTCGCGTCGCGGATGTCGCGGAGCCTGTCGTCAGGATGAGGTTCGTGGCCAGCTCGGCCACGGTCCGCATCTGGTCGCCTCGGGACATGAACCGGAAGCGTTCGAAGTATTCGGGCGATGACGCGAGGAGCGCGGCCACTCCCGCGGGCAGGTCCTTCAACGCGGTGACGCTGTCCAATGGGTACGTGAAGAACTTCCCCAGCGCGAGCGCCAGCTTCACGACCGCGGCTTCCGCCCCGTCCAGCGTCCTGCCAATGACGTCGGCGTCGTCATACACCTCGACGAACACCGGGCCGTTCACCGGCGCCATCTGTTCGTCCGCGAGCTGGAAGACGAAGCCATTGCTCACGTAGAAGCGGCCCAGCTCGAAGGGGCCTGCCCGGAACGCGCCGTCCTTCCACTCCACGGCTCCGGCCTTCTGCTGCGTGCGGCCATTCCACACCCAGGCCAGGTAGCCGTCTGGCCGCAACACCGCGACCCGGCTGTAGCGCTCGACCTTGCGCGACAGGTCGTCGCGCGACACCGCGCCTTCCGCCAGCACCTCTCGCAACACCTGTCCCACGGCCATACGGGCGGGAAACGTTCCCAGCGTCACGGGCTTGCGCAGCAGCAGGGTCAGGAGCCGCGCCGCCTGCATGGAGGTGAGCGATCCTCCCGGCAGCGGCCGTTCGTCGCCCGCTTCCAGCCCCGCGTCCGTCAGCAACTTCTCCCAGACATCCTCCTGGAGTGCCGGACTCGCGGCCACGGCCACACGGCCTGGACTCGCGCCCGTTCCCTCTTGGCGAATGGCCTTGCGACGGTGCAGCCGAGGCATCTCCTCCGCGGGCTCGACGACGGCTGCGTGCGAGGATGCTTCAGGGGATGTCTCAACCGCGACCGTGCGTGGCGCGTAGCTCAGGCTCCTGCCGGACACGGGCCGCAGCGGCGTGCAGCCGGTGACGAGAACGGCCAGGCACACCCACAGCGCTTCAGCGCGCATTGTCCACCCCCAGGCCCACTGAAGCGAAGGCTCCAGGCCGGAGCGCTCCGTCCCCGTCCGGGAACAACAGCGTGCCTCCCGTGCCCATCACGTAGAGCTTCCCCGCGAGGATCCGCCAACGTGCTTCCGCCGCTCCCAGGTAGCGGGCTCCGGGATGACCCAGCCCCACCCCCAGGCCCTTCAATGCCACTTCCAGGTCGCGTCCCAGGAGCTGCACCGCCACGCGCCCGTCCACGTCCACACGGCCCCAGGTGAAGGCCTCCGCGCTCAGCGACAACTTCAGGTGCCGTTGCAGACCGCCGTAGCTCACGGCATCCCAGCCCGCCCGCACCTCACCCTGGAGGGAGTAGCCATCCGGGAAGGAAGCCGTCGCCAGCGGGGCGCCGTCCGGGCCCGCCGTTCGAAAGCGGGCCAGCTCGTAGTCCGGGCCGAAGAAGCCCTGCCGGAAGCCTCCGTGCTGCCTGCGCACCTCCAGCCGCAACGAGAGGTCCATCGTGGGTGTCTCCGCGTCCGCGCCAGCTCCCACCACCGCGCCCCACGCGCCCCCTTCACCTGGCCGTCCTCCCCATCCCATCAGCAGGTGCGCTTCCAGGCCCGGACGCGTCAGCACCACCGCCGTTCCGTCCAGATGCGCCAGCGTCACTCCGGACGTACGTCCTCCGGCCCGTCCCCAATCGTGCACGGCGGAGACGGCGAGCGTGTAGCGCCCGGGTTCGCGGCCTCGTCCGAAGAGGAGGTGCTGAACGTCCAGCGAGAGCTCCGCGCCCATCAACCGCGCGCCCAGCACATCCGAGACGAAGGCTTCCGTGTAGAGCGGCCCCAGGGTGCCCGTGAGGAAGCCTCCCGCCGGGTGATAGTCGGGGTTCGTCCGGTTGGAGTAGCGGCGCACCAGATGCGCCGACAGCAGGCTGTAGTCCTCCAGGGCTCCCAACCAGACACCCACGGGCGAGGCGTCCGAGCCCAGCTTGAGGGCACGCAAGAGCTGGCCCCAGTCGGAGAGACTGTCCCAGTCCTCGCGCCGGAGATGGCCTGCGCCTTTTTCGCCGCCCCACAACCGCAACCGGACGGGAGCCCCCAGACTGATGCCGAGCTCCGGGCCACCGTCGAGGATGAGCGTGGGCTCGACCTGGGCGAAGCCTTCATCCGCGCCCGCATCTGTACGTGGCAGCAGCGCGAGGGTCGTCACCTCCAACCGCGTCAGCGAATACACCGAGCGTTCCGCGACCGGTGCCGCCTCCAAGCCGGGGGATGAGGCAGCCCCTGCCAACACCGGCAGGAGCCCCAGCCACAGCACCACCCACCGGCGGCATTCCATCGCTCGCGACTCCTGGCTGCGTCCCCCAATGGGGAGCAGCCCCGGTCATAGTCGCCGAGTCCGACAACACCGCGCGGCTCAGAACCTCAGGGATCCCAGCGCGCCCGGCGGCTGAGCCACGACTGTCCGCCGCGCCCGTCCCGCACGACGGCCCAGAAGGTGATCTCCCGCGCGTCGCCTCCCTCCTCGGGTGGCTCCCACTCCGTGCGGTGGCGGCCGACTTCTCCGCCGAAGTCCGCGCCGCCCGTCTCCTTGTCGGAGAACTCGCCGAACGTGGCGTGCCAGGACACCTTCCACGCCTCCGTGAGCGCCACCGCCCCGGACTCCAGCCCCAGCACCACGTAGTGCTCCTCCAGCCCCGTCACGTCATCCACGGTGATCACGAAGGGCCCTCCGCCCTTCATCTCCAGGACCGCGTCCGCTGCCCACGGAGCGTCGTCGAGCCTCAGCCCGGGCAGCTCCGGGTTCACGTTCGCGGTCATCCCCTCCACGAGTGGGCACGAGAAGACCATCAGCTTCTGCGCGTACACCGCCTCGTCGCCCGCACGAGCGTGGAGCACCAGGGGCATGCGCAGCCCGCCCAGCCCCTGATACGGATCCTTCTCCCGCACGCGCACCAGCAGCGGAGTGCCGTCCGCGGCCTGCGTATCGCCAGGGCGGATGGTGACCGACAGCTCGCGCTCCGCGGTGGAGCCTTCCGCCAATTGCACGCGGTTGGCGGTGTCCGCGCACGTGGTGTCGTCCACGTCCGCGCAGGCCCAGAGCGTGTACTGGATGGTGCGTCCGTCTCCAGATGGATCCGCCAGCAGCGCGCGGAACGTCACCGGCTCGCGCAGCGCGTCCAGGTCCGCCTCCGTGAAGTCACAACTGGGGGCCATCAACTCCGGGCGCTCGGTGGCGAGCCCGAGCACTCGGAAGTCATGCACCCGGTCCGGCGAGTCCTCCGGATCCACACACCCCACGGCGCCCAACGCGAGCACCATGCCGCACGTCACAAGGGCCTTCATCAGAAGCTTCCTTTCACACCCACGACGGGGAGCAGCGGGATGCCCGGCAGTTCGTACTTGCCGCGGTAGCGGTAGTCGTCGAGGTCGAACTCGGCGTTCTTCCGGTTGTAGAGGTTCTGCACATCCAAGTAGGTGGTGAGCGTCCAGTTCTCGAAGCGCCAGCTCTTGTCCACGCGCATGTCCAGTTGGTGGAAGCTGCTGGAGCGCGCGGAGAAGTAGGGCCCCGGCGTCGGCTCGAAGCGGTTCCCATCTCCCCGGAACACGTCGTAGGAGTGCTGGAGCGGCGTGGTGGGCCGGCCCGTGGTGTAGCGGAAGCGGCCGCCCACCTCCCAGCCGTTGCCCAGCAGGTAGCCGGCCACCAACGTCAGGATGTGCGTCTGGTCCCACGGGCTCAGGCCGTAGGCCTGGTCCTCCGCGTTCGCGGTGGAGCCCCCCGTGACTGCGGGCAACGGTCCGGCGCGTCCGTCCTCGGCGTGGCTGAAGGTGTACGAGAGCCAGCCATTCCACTTGTCGGTGGGAGAGAGCCGGTCCTTCTTCACCATCAACTCCACGCCCATCGCCTTGCCGATGCCGTCGTTGCTGAAGCGCTCCTGGAGGAGTCCGCCCCCTTCCTGGGTGAGGAGCTGCCCGGGCGCCACGACGTTCTTGAAGCGGCGGTTGAAGAAGCCCGTCACGTCCACGTTCACCGCGTCCGTGAGGCGTTGCTCCACGCCGAGGCTCGCCTGGAAGGCCCGCTGATACCCGAGTCTGGGATTGCCATACGGCAGCGGGATGAACTGATACGTCTCCGCGTGCTGGCTGTAGAGGCCCGCGGAGCCCTTCAGCGCGGTCCGCTCGCTGGCCGCGTACCGGAGCCAGAGCCGTGGATCCAACGCCAGGTTGTCCGTGCCGTTGACGTGCTGGAGGTTGCCTCGCACGCCCGGGGTGAGCGTGAACGCGCCCCACGTCAGGTCCGCCTCCCAGAAGACGCCACCGTCGAAGCCGTTGAGCGTGATGGCCTTGCGCTGCAACTGGGTCTGGGGCTCGGCGCCGGGGAAGGGCACGTAGTCGGTGCCCCCGGAGATGGGGAGCAGCGCGGACACCACCACGTGCTCGAAGTACGCATCCACGCCCGTGCGCATCGTGAGCGCGGAGGACAGCTCCAGTGACAGCGTCTGGCGCGCCCCCGCGGAGTAGATGCGGTCGTCCTCCTGGTAGGACCCCAGCTCCGTGCTGACCTTGTCCAGGCCCACGTAGGGCGTGAAGACAGAGGTGAAGTCGCCGCGCCGGTACGTCCAGTCGCCCTTGATGCGATGGAACTGGGTGTGGGTGCCCAGCTCGATGTCCCTCGACTGCCCGTCGCCGGACGACACGATGGAGAGCTGATCATCCGCGCCGAAAGCCATGATGTAGCCGGTGCTGCGCCCGGCCCCAGGCACCGGCGCTTCCTTGGAGCGCGAGCCCAGATCCACGCGGAGCTGGTAGTCCCAGTAGCGCGGCACCACCGACAGCGTGCTCCCCTCCTCCTTCGGGAGGACGAGCGGCAGCAGCGCATCCACGTACGAGCGCCGGGCCGCCGCGGCCACGCTGACGCCGTCCGTGATGGGGGCCTCCAGGAAGAAGCCCGCGTCCAGCAGGTCCACCTTCACCGAGCCGTGCACCGTGTCGCTGGCGCCCTTGCGCGTGGCCACGTCCACCACGCCGCCCACCGCGCGGCCGTACTGGCTGCCGTAGCCGCCCGGGTAGAAGTCGAGCGAGTCGATGAACTCCGCGTTGACCACCGAGGGCCCGCCCAGCAGGTGGAACAGCAGGGGAATCCGCACGCCGTCCATCAGCGTGGCGGACTGTCCCGGGTTGGAGCCGCGCACCAGCAGGTCGCCCGAGCTGAACGGCGCGCGCGCGACGCCCGGCAGCGCCTGGATGACGCGGATGGGGTCACCGAAGGTGCCCGGCGTCTTCTGCGCCTCCTCGCGGGACACCGTGCGGCGGACCACCTCCTTCTTCGGCCGCTCCGAACGCACCACCGTCTCGAAGGCGCCGCCCTTGGGCACCAGGTAGAAGACGATCTCCGTCGTCTCCCCCGGCTTCAGCGTCTCCGTCGTCTGGTAGAGCTGGAAGTTCGACGCCACCACGCGCACCGCGCACTCGCCCGGCTCGACCTGGAGCGAGAAGCGTCCCTCCTCGTCCGAGAGCGCTTCGGGCGCCTCCGGGTCGTCTCCGCAGCGCACGGTGGCCCCCGCCACGCGCGAGCGGCTGCCTCGCGAGATGAGCTGACCGGTGAGCGTGGCCCGGGGCTTCTCCACCTCCTCGGCCGGAGCGTCCGGGGATGCGGCGGGCGCGGAGAGGGTGAAGTGGTAGACGTACTCCACCTGCACGGGGGCCGGCACGCCGTCCACCTCCGCGGGGGAGAACTGGAAGGCGCGCACCGCTTCGATGGCGGCCTCGTCGAAGCCATGGCCCACCGGTTCGGCGGGCCGCGCGTCGGAGACGGTGCCGTCCTCCGCGATGGTGATGATCAGCTTCACGTCTGCGGTGAGTCCCTGCGCCGCGGCGTCAGGGGGATAGGCCGCCTCCACGGACTTCACCAGGACGGGCGCCTTGGTGAGCCGTGGGGCGGGCTTCGCCGCTTCGTTGGCGGAAGGCGGATGGGACGGCTGGCCCTGGGCGAGCGCGGACGCACCCGTCAGGAGCGAGGCCGCGATGAGCGCGGCTCGAGCGTTCAGGTTCGAGGACATGTCGGGGGTGTGCTGGAGTGGAACTGCGGCGCTCAGTCGAGCAGGAACGTGTACGCGTACTTCATCTCGGTGGAGACGGCCTCGCCGCCCTTGATGGCCGGCTTGAAGCGGAAGCGCAGGATGGCGTCGCGCGCCGCTTCGTTCAGCCCGTAGCCCGGGCCCGACACCACGCGCGCGGCCACCACGCGCCCCTCGGGGTTGATGGTGATGGACAGCGTCACCGTGCCTTCGATGCCCGCGCGGCGGGCCTCATCCGGATAGGGAATCTTCACCTCGCCCGCCAGTTGGGGCTCGCTGTCCACCTGGTAGATGGGCGTGTACTTCGGCGCCGAGTAGGCCTTCACGTCCTTGGGCGCGGCGGCCTTGTCCGCGGTGCGGCCGTACAGCGTGTTGCCCACCGGCGCGGCGAAGCTCCCCGCGTTCGTCGTGGAGGACATGGAGAGGCCCACCACCAGGGGCGCGGCCTTCGTGGGCGGAGGCGCGTCGTTGGGAGGCGGTGGCGCATCCACCGGAGGCGGCGGCATGGGCCGTGGCGCCTGGGCCACCTTCACCACCGGCCGCGGAACGACACGCGGCTTGGGCGGTTCGGGCTTGGGCTCTTCCTTCACCTCTTCCGGAGGAGGCGGCGGCTTCTGGACCTCCACCATCACCAGCTCCACCGGGCGCTGGGGGAGGAGCCGGTCCGAGGACCGGGCATCGAGCAGCACCAGCGCCCCGCCGTGCAGCGCGAGCGAGCCGGCCATGAAGGCCACCAGCCATCGCGAGCCGCCGCTGCGTGGGAACGCAGGTGCGCCGTCATCCAGGGCAAGCGGGCTCATGGGACTAGAGCGCCGCCTTCGCGGGGGCCGCGTCCTGCTGGATGTTGAGGGCGAACTTCGCGATGCCCTGCCCCTTCACCACGTCGATGAGGTGCATCACGCGGCCGTAGGGCAGCGACTGGTCGGCGCTGATGATGGCGCGGGTGTCCTTGTCCTTGGCCACCTCCTGCGCGATGCGCTTCGACAGGGCCTCCTCGCTGAGCTCGGCGCCGTCGAAGAACAGGCGGCCCTCCTTGTCGAGCACCACGTTCACCAGCCCCTGCACCGTCTCACCGCCGTTGGCGGCGCGGGGCAGGTCCACCTCCACCGTCTCCCGCACGATGAAGTTGGCCGTCACCATGAAGATGATGAGCAGCACCAGCACCACGTCCACCAGCGGCGTGACGTTGATGCCGCTGATCTCCTCGTCGTTCTCAGAGGCTCCACCAGCCATGTCTAGCGGGCCTCCGAGCGCAGGTTGCCCATGAGGGCGTGGCCCAGGGCGTTGGTGCGGCTGGTGAGCGTCTTGAGCTGACGGTTGAAGACGTTGAAGGCGACGACGGCGGGGATGGCCACGGCCAATCCCACCGCCGTGGCGACGAGCGCCTCGGAGATGCCGGACATGATGGTCTCCTGGATGGCCGCGCCCTTGACGCTCATGGAGCCCAGGTCGTGGAAGGCCTTGATGATGCCGAGCACCGTGCCGAACAGCCCGATGAACGGCGCGTTGTTGCCCAGCGTGCCCAGGAAGGACAGGAAGCGCTCATACTGGGGACGCTCCCGCGCGATGATGGAGGCGATGACCTCCTCCACGGCGTCCGCGCCCCGGCCGGAGGAGTCCAGGCCCTCCAGGATGACGGCGGCCTCCATGCCGCGCTGGCCCTTCACCGACTCACGGACCGCGTCGAACTCGCCCCGGGCCAGCCGCAGCGCCAGCGTCTCCGAGTCCCTCAACCGGTGGCGCGCGAAGTACAGCGAGCGCTCCAGCATGACGGCGATGGACAGCACCGACAGGACCACCAGCACCCAGAGCACCCACTCCGCGCTGGAGATCGTCACGCCGAGCAGCTTGCCGCTCAACCACCCCAGGCCTTCGGTCGGAACCTGGGCGAACAAGACCATGGACAACATCAAGTATCCCCTCGCGAGAACGCACCTGCGGCGAAGGGAACACCGGGCCGGAATCAATCTGTCACCGGCCCCATGCGTTTTTTCCGGGGCGGCTCAGATTCGCAATCCGAGCATGAGGCCGGGCCACATGCGGTGGGCGCCATTCCCACCTCCCAGCGACAGCTGGGGCATGAAGCTCACCTCGCGGTCCTCGGAGTCCCGGGGTGCGGCGTAGTAGTTCAGGGAGACGCCCGTGAAGAAGGCGAGCCGCCGCTTCAGCTCCCACCCCATCACCAGCCGCAGCCGTGCGAGCCTGTGCGAGGGGGCATCTCCGAAGAACTGCGCCTTCCACGAGCCCAGGCTCACGTCGGTGTCCAGGTAGACCGACGGCGTCGGGGAGAAGTGGAGCCCGAGCCCCAGGAACTCGAAGCTGCGGTACGTCTTCTCCCAGGGCTGGACGCCGTGGGTGAGCAGCACGTAGACGCGCTGGCTGCCGTACTTGATGCCCACGTTCACCTGGGCGATGTCGTCCGTCCAGAGCTCGAACGCCAGCCGTCCCTTGCGCACGATGTTGAGCGCGCCAAGGGGCACCGTCACGTCGTCCGCGATGTTGAGCAGGCCCAGCTGCACCCCGCGCACCTCGCCGCCCACGTTGAGCAGGCCCACCTGCGACCCGGTGACGTCCCCGCCGATGTTGATGAGGCCGACCTGCACGCCCTTCAGCACCTCCGACGTGTTGATCATCCCGGCCTGGAAGCCGCGCATCTCCGCGTCGGTGCGGTTGAGGGTGAGGCTCAGCTGGCCCCCGGTGAAGGAGCCCTCGGCGATGTTGAGGACGCCCGCGAGCTGCACGCCCTGCCCGTCGCCAAACGCGAGGTTGCCGCCAAGCGCCACCTGTCCGCCCCGCATCTCGCCGCCGGACACGTTGGCGAGCCCCGAGGCCTGGAGTCCCTCCATCGTCCCATCCACCCAGCCCACGCCGCCCGCCAGCCCCACGCCCCGGATCTGGAGGGAGCGCGAGCCCAGTACGCCGAACGAGACATGGTTCAGGCTGCGAGGCCCCAGCCACGTGTTGGTGGCGAGCGGCGGCACGACGGACAGGTTCAGTGGCACGGTGGGCGCGTCCACGGGGCCGTGGTCCTCCGCGGGCGCATCGCCTCCGCCGCGCTGGGCGGTGTGCTGGAGCGTCATGGGGATGAAGTCGCCCACCCGGAGCTCCGCCTCGCTCCGGCCCGTCACGGCCAGCTCCGCTTCGAAGCGCTGCGAGGGACGCTCCAGGGTGACGTGGTAGCGGCCTGGCTCCAACCCGAGCGACAGGCGCCGCCCCGCGGGCTTCTGCAGCTCCGCGACGAGCTGGTTGCCCCAGTTGCGCACGAAGAGGCGGCCCTCCAGCTCCTTCGCCAGCGCGAGCCGGGCCTGCGAGCCGCGCAGGTCGGTCATCACCAGGTCGCCGCTGCCCGCCAGTTGCATGTCATAGGCCGCGTGCTGGGGACCACCCTGGCTCCGCTCCGTGCGCGCGAGCGTCTCGTGGTAGGCGAACTGGTAGGCCTCGTCCAACGTGACGCGGCCGTCCCCGTTCATGTCCGCGGCGCCGCGCAGGCCGGAGAGCAGGAAGTGGGTGAAGAACGACGCGCCAATGGAGTCCGCCTCCTGGGCCACTTCGTCCGCGGAGCTGGAGGCGAGGAACGCGTGCCCGCGCACCTGTGAAGACACGTCCGACAGGAAGGCCAGCCGGTTCACGCCGCCCTTGAAGCGGGTGAGCGCGCCGGAGCCGCACGAGTCGAGGATGGCGATGCGCACGTCCACCGGGATGTCGGTCAGCAGCCGGCGCAGCTCCGTGTAGGGCAGCCGCTCGCCGCGCGGCAGCAGGCCGTCCGAGTCCGAGTGGCCCGAGTAGTAGAACACCAGCTCGCGCCGGGCCTCCGTGGCGGGCGTGCTGGCGATGAGCTGGCGCATCCGCGCGATGGAGGACTCCAGCGTGTTCCGGTTCGGCTCCAGCAGCAGGAGCCGATCGGCCGAGGCCACTCCGCCCAGGTCCTCCAGCACCTGGGAGAGGGCCAGCGCATCGGAGTTGGCGTAGCGCAGCCGTACACGCCCCGGGCCTCCCTCGCTCGAGCCGATGATGAGCGCGTAGCGACGGATGACGGGGCGCGGCTCTTCGCCAGAAGCGGCAGCGGCCCGGGTCGCGCCGAACAGCCACACCACGCCCAGCAGCGCGAACAGGTGCCCCCACCAACTGACGGCTTTCTTGCCCATGGTGAATCACGCCGCGTTCCCCGGCCGGGCGCGAGGCGGACTTCATACTCCAAGGGCTTGTCCTGGCGCGAGTCCCTGCCCCACGTAGGGCTGGGCCTCAGAACCCCGTCGACAGCGCGACCTGCTCCGTGCGGTTCACGTCGTCCAGCACCTGCGCGAGCTTCTCGCGCACAGCCGCGGGGGCATCCGGCCCCAGGAACAGCCGCAGCGTCGGGGAGCCCGCGTCCACGGCGTCCACGATGGCCTTCGCGGCCTTCACGGGGTCACCCGGCTGCGTGCCGGCGGACTGCGCCACCCAGGCGCGCATGGGCCCCAGCGACTCCGCGTAGGCCGCCAGCTCCGGCATCGGCCGGAATGAGGGGCCCAGCAGCTTCGTGCGGAACATGCCCGGATCCACGATGAGCACCTTCACTCCGAACGGCGCGACCTCCTTCGCCAGTGACTCGGACAAACCCTCCAGCGCGTGCTTCGCCGCGCCGTACGCCCCCGCGCCCGGGTACGAGACCAGCCCGGACACGCTCGAGAGCTGCACGAGGGTACCCGTCCGCCGCTCGCGCATGTGCGGCAGCACCGCTCGCGTCATCGCCACCGCTCCGAAGAACAGCGGCTCGAAGGCCGCTCGCAGCTCCGCGTCGCTCGTCTCCTCCACCGCCCCCAGCAGCGTGTAGCCCGCGTTGTTCACCAGCACGTCGATGGCACCGAAGTGCTTCAGCGCCGCCGTGATGGACTCCTGCACCTGCTCCGGCTTCGTCACGTCCAGCCGGACCGCGAGCACCCGGTCCGGGGCCCTCGCCACCAGGTCCTCCAGCGTGCGCGGGTCTCGCGCCGTCGCGACCACGCGCTCCCCTCTCGCGATGACCTCCTCCACGATGTTGCGGCCAAACCCCGACGACGACCCCGTGACGAACCAGACCTTGCCCTGTGCGCTCATGACTGCCTCCGTGGCTCATGAAGTACGCCCCGGGCCTCCGCTCCGAAACGCGTCGTCTCTGGATGCACTTTGTAGCTACGCTAAGGAATGCGCGACGACCTCTCCGGCATCATGGCGTTCCTCGCGGTGGCTCGCAGACGCAGCTTCACCGCCGCCGCCTCGGAGCTCGGGGTCACCCCTTCCGCGGTGAGCCAGAGCCTCCGCGCCCTGGAGGAACGCGTCGGCGTGCGGCTCCTCCAGCGCACCACCCGCAGCGTGGGACTCACCGAAGCCGGCTCGCGCTTCCTGTCGCGGCTCGAACCCGCGATGCACGGCGTGCAGGACGCCTTCGAGTCCCTGGGCGAGCTTCGCGGCCGGCCCACGGGACTCCTGCGCTTGACCCTGCCCCGCTATGGCTACCAGGAGGTGCTCGGCCCGCGTCTGGCGGAGTTCCTCACCACCCACCCCGACATCCGCGTGGAAATCCATCTGGACGACGCGCTCGTCGACATCGTCCAGCAGGGCTTCGACGCGGGCTTCCGCGTCGGCGAGCTCGTGGACCGCGAGATGATCGCCATCCCCGTGAGCGGCGACATCGTCATGCACGTGGTGGGCTCGCCGTCGTATGTCGCGGCGCGCGGCAAGCCGAAGCACCCTCGCGACCTGCGCGACCACGACTGCATCAACTACCGCAGCCGGACCACCGGCGGCCTCCTCCGATGGGGCCTCACCGATGGCGGCAGACGCATCGAGGTCTCCGTCGAAGGCCGCGTGGTGTTCGATGACGCGGAGCTGGTGCTGGAAGCCGCTGTCGCCGGACTGGGACTCGCCTATGTCCCGGAGAGCCGCATCCGGAAGCTGCTCGCGGAGAAGCGGCTCGTGCGCGTACTCGAACCGTACTCCACCCCCCTCCCCGGCTTCTTCCTCTACTACCCGAGCCGCGTCCAGGTGGCGCCCAAGCTCAAGGCGCTCATCGACTTCTTCAAGCTGAAGCGGCGGCGCTGACGACGCCCGCTATTTCGCCGGCGGCGGCTCCACGGGCATCGCCTTCGCCCGCTTCTCCACCGCGCGCAGCGTGTCCACCACCGCGTCGTTCTGCCCCACGCTGGCCAGGAACCCGGGGACGGAACCTCCGGGGTCCACCGTGAACTTGTAGACGACCCAGGACGTGCCCTCGCCCTTGGGCTCCACCTTCCAGCTGCCCTCGTTCAGCCGCAGGCGCACCACGTCCCGCCTGGCGGGGAACGCGTCCGGCTCCGCCTTCCAGCGCTGCTGGTACACGCCCGTCCCGTCCGGCGCGACCTTCGACTCCGTCACCACGTGGCAGATGTAGTCGCGCGAGGACACCACCGGCAGGTCCAGCCGCGTGTACGTCAGCCGCCCGCCGTCATCCGTGGGCCGCACCACCCGCGACTCCTTCACGTACGGCATGAAGAGCCGGTACGACGCCTGGTCCTCCAGCGCCGCCTGGATCTGCGCGGCGCTCGCCTTGAGCTCGCCTTCCGCCCAGATGTCCTTCGCCTTCGTCCCCGGACGGGGCCGCACCTTGATCACGAAGGGCGTCGTGGCCACCGTCTCCCACTCCTGCGCCCCCGCCACGCCCGCCGCCAGCACCACCGCCAGGGCCAGGCCCCACCGCCGAGTCATTCCCAACATGTGTCTGCCCTTCGGTTCCGCGCGCCGCCGGCCCTCGCGGCGCGTGCGTCACCTGTATCCCATCTTTCCGACACCCGGACGACCCGGGGCTGCCCTCGGGACGACTCGGGCACACGGGCCGCTCGACTTTGCGTGCAAGCCTTGGCAAGCCTTGCTCCCATGGCTCCTCACCTCTCCGGTCCCCCGCCCGAACGCGGTCTGTTCTGCAACCGCACCCTCAACATGCGCGCCATCAAGGCCGTGGGCTACGACATGGACTACACGCTCATCCACTACCGCGTGGAAGCGTGGGAACGCCGCGCGTACGAATACATTCGCGACCGTCTGGTGGAGCAGGGCTGGCCCGTGGCCGACCTGACGTTCGACCCGATGCTCGCCATCCGCGGCCTCATCATCGACACCGCCAAGGGCAACCTCCTCAAGGCCAACCGCTTCGGCTTCGTGAAGAAGGCCCTCCACGGCAGCCGCCCCATGGACTTCGAGTCCCAGCGCGAGGCCTATACCCGGACCGTCATCGACCTGGCCGACCGCCGCTGGGTGTTCCTCAACACCCTGTTCTCCCTCTCCGAGGCCTGCATCTACGCGCAGCTCGTGGACCGCCTGGACGCCGGCCAGCTCCCGGGCCCCATGGGCTACGCGGACCTCTACGAGCACGTGCGCAAGAACCTGGACGCCACGCACATGCAGGGGCGCCTCAAGGCGGAAATCATCGCGGACCCCGAGCGCTACGTCATCGACGACCCGGAGACGCCGCTCGCGCTGCTGGACCAGAAGAACGCCGGCAAGAAGGTGCTGCTCATCACCAACAGCGAGTGGGCCTACACCGAGCCCATGATGCACTTCGCCTTCGACCGGCACCTGCCCGAGGGCATGACCTGGCGCCAGCTCTTCGACGTGGTCATCGTCAGCGCGCGCAAGCCCGAGTTCTTCACCACCCGCGCCACCCTCTTCGAGGTCGTGGAGGCCAACGGTGAAGCGCTGCTGCGGCCGCACTCCGGGCCGCTCGACAAGAGCAAGCCCTACTTCGGCGGCAGCGCGCTGGAGCTGGAGCGGCACCTGGGCCTGTCCGGCGACGAGATCCTCTACGTGGGCGACCACATGTTCGGCGACGTGCACGTCAGCAAGAACGTGCTGCGCTGGCGCACCGCGCTCATCCTGCGCGAGCTGGAGGACGAAGTGCGCGCCATCGCCGCCTTCCGCGCCACCGAGGTGCGCATTGGCGAGCGCATGCTCAAGAAGGAGCGCCTGGAGGCGGAGAGCTGCCAGGTGCGCCTGGAGCTCCAGCGCCGTCGCCACCATTACGGCCCCCGCTCGGACATCTCGGAGAGCGAGCTGGTGACGCGCCTCACGGAGCTGCGCGCGGAGCTGGAGGCGCTGGACGCGGAGCTGGGCCCCATGGCCCGCGCGGCCGGTGAGCTGTCCAACCCGCACTGGGGCCTGCTCACCCGCGCCGGCAACGACAAGAGCCACCTGGCGCGGCAGGTGGAGCGCTACGCGGACATCTACACGTCCCGCGTGAGCAACTTCCTCTTCGCCACGCCGTTCGTCTACCTGCGCAGCCCGCGCGGCAGTCTCCCGCACGACCCCAGCATCCCCGGCGGCACCCCGGTGTTCACCACCGGGGACGGCGCGGGCAGCGGCCCCGCGGAGTAGCGAAGAGCCCTCGCGGCGCCTCGCGACTACTGCGTGAGGCGCCAGAGGGCCTGCAGGTCCGCGGGCAGGTTGCTGGCCACCTTGTCCGCCTCGCCTTCGGATATCTGGTCCTGGAAGGCGCGCAGCACCGCGCGGACCACCAGCTCCGCCGGGCCCACCGGCATCTGGAGGTCCTCCGCGACGGAGGCGATCATCTCCTCGCGACCGAAGCGGTGGGGGTGCCGGGGGCGCTCCTCCGGCGGAGGCAGGAACTCCACCAGCATTCGCGGCAGCTGGGATTCCAGATTCCGCGCTCCGTTGGGCATGAGCCGGCGCTCCAGCGCGCTCAGCACCGACACTGCGGCGGACTCCGCGAGCGCGGGAGGCAGGGCGCTCAAGTCACAGACGTGGTGGATGAACGCCGCGTAGGTGGCGCGCAGGTGGGCTTCGTGCCGCCGCGCGTGGCGGTCCTGCTTCTCGGTTTCGGTTTCATGGGCCTGGGCCATGTGGGCACACCTTGGGCGAAGGGGGGACGGGACCTCCTGGAAGGTGGTCACCGGAACGCCCGTCATCGCCCGGCAGGCAGGCGGGCCCCACCAAGCGCAAGCTCGGGTTCG